>CACZRU010000249.1 GCA_902783605.1 uncultured Lachnospiraceae bacterium | reverse complement strand
CAGCAGCTTCTGAGCAGCATTTCGCTCTTTCATCTGCTCATCAACATCCGTAAGACTTACGATAATATATCGTTCATCATCCTGCATGCGAGAAACCTTAAGGCCAGTATACTTTGGTTCATTATCACGCATTAACCTTAATGTCATCGTGAAGTCGCCATTTTGATCCAGGGCTGCCACCAATGTCTTTCGGTCCATGGCACTGCTGACAGCTTCCTTATCCTCAGAGTATACAAACTCTTCTATTTCATCCAGGCACTGCTCGAAGAAATGCCATCCACGACGCAGCTCTGTAAGAATTCCATTCTCTGTATCTGTTCGATACTCTATAAATTCTTCTGTATTTACATCAACATAGTAAAGACAAATATATCCATAAGCCAGAGCCTGAGCAATGTGCGAAAAGATGATACCGCTGTTCCTTGCCTTCTCATAATCTTCCTTAGTCTTAACATCTTCTCTGGAAATTCGGAATGAATCAGTGACATCCTGCAGCATTCCCAGCACACAGAGTCTGCCGTTGGCATCGGTATATTTCTGTTTAGTAGTCTTAACCTGTCGTGGAGTTCCATCAGCGTCTATCACATCTTCAAAAAATACATAAGGCTCATCCATAGAAAGAGCAACCTTATCATCTTCAACAAGATTTTTTGCTTTTTCAGCATCAAAAAATTCTTCAGGCCTATGTCCCACCACCTCAGAAGGATCACTCTTACGGGCATACCTGGCAAAGGCCTGATTACAAGCAAGATAAACACCTGTTTCAGCATCCTTAGTAAAATTTATCCCCGGCATATTGTTCAGAAGAGAATCGATAGTCTGTTTCAGGTCAGCAATCTCTTCAGCCTCATCAAGAAGCCGCCTCTGCTTACTAGCTATTCTTTCTGCTTTCATCTTTTGAGCAAGCAAGAAAATAACTATAGAGAACATAACAACAAGAATAGCAATAACTATAAGCCAGTTATCTTTTAGAAATTCCCTAGTAGATATCTTCTGGCTAACCTTCATATAGGAGGCAAGCGCTGCATCCATTTCCTCACTTTGAGTCGTCTGAACAGTTTTGTTTAATATAAAATATAGATCTGTATCCCATTTCTTAACAGCAATGGAAAATGGCATTGATTCTCCTGTCGGAACAGAATATAGCTTATATTTCTTTAAAATATCTTCAGAAGAAGGAATTCTATAATTACTTACAAGAACACAATCCGCCTCTCCACTAGATACTGCCTTGTAGCACTTATCAAGCCCCGCAAATTCTTTCCTCTCTGTCAGCGGATATTGAGCCTTTACAAATGTTTCAATGTTCAACATCCCTTCATTGACAGCCATGGTAAAATCGCTATCCTGAGAAATATTCCGATTATCAGAAGTACGCATGATTGCATTCATTTCCGTTTTCATAGCCGGATCAGTTAGTCTTATATCCATCTGATCTGCGTCATAAGCACTAAAATATACAGGGAATATACAATCAACTTCCCCATTAGAGAGAGCCTCAAGCGCTTCTTTTGTCGATGCATATGGTATTGTCTCAAACTCG
Organism: uncultured Lachnospiraceae bacterium; assembly: GCA_902783605.1. Lineage (GTDB taxonomy): Bacteria > Bacillota > Clostridia > Lachnospirales > Lachnospiraceae > Eubacterium_Q. Next base: position 8,617 of record CACZRU010000249.1, on the reverse strand, counting down.
AGGTACGGACTATTTAGATTATTCTTAGCACGTACCAGATAGTCCTTAAGAGCACCCGTTAGTTCACCCGTCTCATCATCCGAGTCACAAAATGGAAGATAATTATCACGGTATCCAATCTTTATTGCACCATGTTCCTTTATCCAGTCTTCCTGCGCTGCAGTAAGAAGAGCTCTTGCTTTTTCTCCATAAAGTCGTTCTTCCGAAATCTTCTGATTAAAATATGGATCATCATCCTGTATTTCACTAAGTGCCATATTAAGATCAGCCAACAAATCAGGACGGTTTTTATTAACTACATAGTAATAATCTGATCCTCCAATTCTCGCTACTGGAACAACCTTCTGTTCAGAATCGTATGAGAAGATAGCTGCATATCCATCAATCTCTCCTTTTGCAACCATTTCCATGGACTCATCTTCATCAACAGTCAGTTGTACCACTTCCAGATCAACACCATTGGTCTCTTTCCACTCCTTCAGGAAGCTTTCCTGAATACTGTCTTTATTTACACCAATTCTTTTTCCATTGAGTGTTGAAAAATCATTCGCTGATATCTCCCTATTTTCAGCATCAACATAGATATAATATGACTCTGTTCCCATAGGCAGATCTGGGTACAGTAAGAACTCCTCTCTCTCCGGTTTGTAAGAAACATCACTGAGGAGATCAATCTCACCGTCCTTCAACTTCTGCAAAAGATTCGGCCAGCTGTCTTCAACATATTCATAAGTCCAGCCCGTATAGGCCGAAATCTTCTGCTGGTACTCGTAATCTATGCCACAGCGTCTTCCAAACTCGTCATAATAGTTAAATGACGAATCAAACCAGCCAACACGAACCACCTTATGCTCTTCATCCTTTGCATAGGTTGAGATAGGCACTAAATAGCTAATTAAAAATGATATTATCAGGAGGATTATTATCGTCCGTTTTATTATTCTTTTTTCTCGCAATCTAATCTACCTCCTCTGATGCTCGCTGACTGATCAAGCGAGCCATTGTTTCGTATAACACATCTGGTTCTACCGGTTTAAATAAATGTTCATTCATTCCTGCTTCCTTCGAGCGATCCACATCCTCATCAAATACATTAGCTGTCATAGCTATAATAGGAATCTTCTCTGCATCTGGATGCCCCAGCTTCCTTATAGCTCGGGTTGCTTCAAGTCCGTCCATTACAGGCATTCTTACATCCATAAGTATTGCACTATAAAATCCTGGTTCACTCTTCGAGAACATTGACACAGCATCCTCTCCATTTCTAGCTCTTGCCGAAAGAATCTCCACCAGATCTAGAAGATCAGCAAGAATTTCTGCATTCTGGTCCACATCCTCAGCAATCAAAACCCTCTTTCCGGAGAGAATCTGTAAATCCTGTTCCTCTGTATTATCAGGAATATCTTCCTCGGTACTTCTTTCAGATATCTCAAGTGGAACATCCACAGTAAATGAAGTCCCAGCCCCTTTTTGACTTTCTACTGTTATTTCTCCGCCCATCATCTCAACAAGATTCTTTGTGATTGCCATTCCCAGACCACTACCACCATACTTGTTAGTATTGCTGGCATCCTCCTGGGAAAAGGTGTCAAATATTTTTGGAATATATTCAGGATCCATACCTATTCCGGTATCCTGCATGCAGAATCGCATCATACATATTCCGTTTTCTTCCTTGATGTGCTTCACTGTCAGCTTCACATCTCCCGACGCTTCAGTGAACTTAACGGAATTGCCAAGGATATTTATAATTACCTGTTTCAGTTTCAGGTCATCACCAATATAATAATCTCTTACTTCTTGAGAGACACTGCATTCATAATGAAGTCTCTTATCTTGACACTGTCCGCCAATAATAATATTAATCTGGTCCAAAAATTCCTTGAAGGAAAACTCTTCGTTCTTAAGTCCTATTCTTCCAGATTCGATACGGCTCATATCAAGAATATCATTTATTAGTCCCAGCAGATGCTTGGCACTAGCTCCGATCTTCTCCAGATTATCCCTTGTACGAGGATTCAGATCAGGATCACGGAGGGCAATGCTCTGCAGGCCTATAATGGCATTCATTGGAGTTCTAATCTCATGACTCATGTTGGAGAGGAAGCTGGTTTTGGCCTGACTTGTCTCTTCTGCACGAGCCTTCTCAACCTCAATATTTTTTTCTCTCTTTTGCATCATTGAATATATATTAAGGAGAATTAAAAGTGAAAATACGATAAGTCCAATCTGGATATAGCTGGAAACATGCATAGCATTATCCACCTCATCAATTTCCTGCTGAAGAAAATCAGAATCGTACTCTTCTCCTGCGGCCCCCTTCTCATGCGCCTCGAAATATTCACGCTCACTTTGCTGATATTTATTCATCGCCTTATCAGTAGTCTGATGCATCCATACACTTGATGTAAAGATAATAAGTCCAAGAAGGACCACCCAAGCCACAATAGATTTTCCTAAACGCCGTTCATGATCCAACTTCAGGAATATTCGAAAATATAGAAAACCACATATACTCCATACAGAAAGGATCATGTAGGACTCAGTGGAGAGCGTACTAATGGATATAATATTTGGGATAAGAAATTCTATAGCAAAGATAACTGATACTATCATTCCAATCAGCCCGAACATTTCATACTTCTTATTATTTTCCAGCCTTGCTGTCCTCCAGGCAGAAGCTGATGCCAGCGCATATGCTATAGTTGCTCCAACCGTGGTTACATCCACTATCCAGCTAATCGCAGTACGGCCTAAAAATGGAAAAATTGCGGATACTGCAAGAATGCTAAGAATAGCATTTCGAGGAACAAATGAAAATTTGTTTCCCCTTACTTTTGCATTTGCTTCACCAGTCTCCTCACTGAATCTTTTTCTTCCCAGCCACTCAGGAAAAAGTCCATCCTCAGAAAGAGAATCAATAAGCCGGCTGAGCGCAATATAATTTCCAATTAGTCCAGTGAATATAGCTCCAAGGGCAGCTACACCGAGGATAATAACTCCCGTATCTCCAAGTGCGGCATATGCAGCATGAAAGGTTGGCTGGGAAGCATATCCAGAATAGCTGTCCAAATTTCCTACATACTCTGTCCACGAGCCACATCCATCTGGGAGAGCCTTTACTGCCAGAAGCACCAGAAGTACATATGCTATAGTTGCAGTAATTACTGCGACAGCCAATACACCAAATGATTTCTTTAGTGAGAACTTTGCCTCTGCTGCTGAATGTGATATAGATTCAAATCCAACAAAGGCCCAAGGTGCAAGAGCAAATATAGTAAATACTCCTCCTGAAGTTCCTCTGTCCGGCGAATAAGCAGGAGTATATCCACCTGCTCCCAGCTTGTTTGTGGCAACAACAAAACAAATAATAACTCCCATGAACAGAAGCACAGCCATAACCACCTGAGTCCAGGCAGCTGGCTTTCGGAACAAACAAACAAGTGCCGCGAGAACAAGTGCCCCCAGCGCCAGAATTATTTCTCCTAAATATATAGGGTAACCAGCGATTTCATATAGAAAACCAAAACGGAAGGTATCACCTATAACCGTTCTCGCAATAAGCGGAAGAGCAGTTGCATTTGCCCATATAATTGCAATATATGTCAGGATAAGAAACCAGGCACTCAGAAAACCATGGTCATAACCAAAGGTCTTCTTGGTGTAAGTATAGGTTCCGCCCCCATCAGGGTAGCGGTTCATAAGATAATGATAATTAACAGCCAGGAGAAGCATAACCAGCCCGCCCAGAGTAAGACCTATGGCGGTTCCAATCGGTCCGGCAATTGGAAGGAAGGTAGTACCTGGCATAACAAAAGAGCCCCAGCCAACGCTACATCCAAATGCGAGCGCCCATGCGCCGGGAAGTCCAAGATACCTTTTCTGTTCAGAGGAGACGCCTTCCCCATGTGTCATCTTCTCCATATAGTACCCCGCTTTGTTGACTTTTTACACCATTCGACATAAGGAAACCGATAATCCCCTCATGTTTCAGCGTATATTATCAATTGTCAGATTATTCACAAGAAGCTTCATATTTGTGGATTCCTTCCACGGTACGACTATACATCTCTCGTATAGCCTGAAGTCTATCTTTTATCTCTGCATCGGTAAGCTTTCTCTCTACCTTTTGCATGTTATCAGGGCGGAATTCTTCGCATATTTCAGAGGCAGCTTCAGAAAGCTTCATAAGCCCCAGATTAGCAGTAACGCCCTTCACCGCATGAGCCGTTTCAAACAGCTCTGTTGTATCAATACCTGCGGTGCCATAGAGTTTATCTCCGGCCGATAGAAGTTCTTCAACAACCCCATTTTGTGCGAACTTCCTTATATGCTTATCAATCAGCTTATCCACTCTGAGAACACGAATAGCCTGATCATAATCACCGTCAATCATCTGATATAATTCCTGAATTGTCATCATACACCCCTTGATAAATGAGTAATTTAGAATTGTCAGAATAGTACTATAATTTTACCACATCACCACATTAATTAACAGTTTTTTGACAAATGAAATTAACAACAAATTGACACAGCAGTCATTTTGTTAAACATCAGTTTATCCCCTGGAAATCACCATGCATTCCTTTGAATCCTGGAACCCAAGCTTTTCATACAGCCTGTGTCCGGCTCTTGTGGAATCCAGACTTATCTCGGTAACTCCTCTGTTCCATGCCTCATCAATAAGCATAGAACACATTTTGAAACCGATACCCTGACCTCGGTATTCATCTGAAGTATATACATTCATAAGATGCGCCCTCTGTCCAGTAGGATGATCCGGGGTTGGCATAACTGTAATGTAACATATGGATGCGCATCCAATAACTTTTTTATCACCGGCAGAGTCAGCAGACGAGTCATTTGCAGATTCAGCAAAAGCCAGAACTGTGGTCTGATCTCCCTCAAGAAAGAATTTTCGACTGATGGAAACAAAATCCTCAGAATATTCATATCCATTCTCTAGTTCGAAGACTTCCAATAGCATTTCCAGACGACTGCTCATAAGAAGTTCTATATCTTTGTTATCTGCTATTTTGTAAGTAATGTTCATGCTGTCGTTTCCTCTTTTCTTTATTTGATAACTCATCCATATATGAGCTTTTTTGTAATAAGCGGCACAACTTCCTATTACATGAGAAGCAGAGCGGGAAGCTTCTCTGCTTCCCGCATCAATAGATTTTAACTCTCTCGGTTTTAACTGATTAATACTCTGGAGTGATTATATCAACTCCATCAGCGAAATCTCTGTCACCAGATTTATGATTAAATGTGGCCGTTTTTTCATTTTTCACAACAGGTTTATATGCTGCAGCTCCACCATATCCTCTTATTCCAAAACTAGCCGAAGTACTCTTTACTCCGCCAGCCGCCTCTGGTGAAGTCGTAGTACAAACCTCCGGCCTACTTTTCTTTAAAGAATTCAGCCATATGGATTTAGTCAGATCATGTTCATCCACCAGTTTCTTCCAGTTTTCTTTCAAGTCATCTGGAATTACATATGTCTCTACTGTCCCATCAGCATGTGTTATTATCGCCTCATATGTATCTGGTGGAATAGTTAGATACTGAGTATCTATAATTGCCTGTGGGTGTTCTGTTAGATACTTGTCGGTTGTTGTCTCCTTATTCTTTAATTCCGTAATATTATTAACATAATCAATATTAGTTATACTTGTTTTGGATATAGAAGCTTTATCCATAAAGTAAAGCTGATCCTTTCTATTTACTCCACAGAAGAAGATTCCATTTTTACGATTCTCTATCTTGCTGCCCTTATCCAGGTAAGCTTCTGTTAATGCGAAAGTACCATAGTTGATAAGAGTTGAACCTCCAGACATTTTAAGCGGTGTTTCACATGCCTTATAACTCTTTAATGAGTAAAGCTTGCCACCTTCCATAACAATAACATTACCATTGGTACACTCTATAGTTCCCAGTGTATCCTCCATAAATGGATATACACAGCCCGCAGACTTAATAAGAAGGGTTCCTCCGTTCTTTATCACAATCTTACCATTGTTAATAAGATTAGTTCCAACTGTTACTGTTCCACCATCTATAGTGAGAGTCTTGTCCTTCTGAATGATGTAGCCATCTGTAAACTGGAGTTTCTTATCAGCCCCCATGAATTGTCCTCCAATCAGAGGAAGCACCTGTCCAGTTTTAACTGTCTGTGTATTAAGTGCAGTCATCTCATGCGGTGTACCAATATACCACTTGAACATTGACATTCCTGCCTGTCTCCTAGGACCACATATGATCCATTCAAGATCCTTCCAAGGCGCAAAGGTTATGACGCTCATGTCATCTTCACCACTCGTCAGACCATATCCCAGTTTTTCATATGTCAGATCATTATCTATAGTGTTATTATATGTAGTAATGTACCATATCTTATTATTTTTATCTCCATTCTTACTTATTCCAATATGCAGATAATCCTTTGAACTAATACCTTTATCACTGGAATCAGTTTTCTTGAAGTATAAAATAGGTTCATGTCCATTATCATTTGTTTCATTAACAACTGCTCCATAAAGCCAATAATCCTTGCCCGCAACAGGAGTATAATTAGCAGCTTCACCATTGGAAAGCTGTTCGCGTGGTATATTGAATTCCACCTCAATATTTCTGTTATTTTCCGCTATCTGTCTATATTTTATCATAGGGACTCCCATAGAATCCCCAAAAGTAAAGAATTTTTCGCGATAAAAGTTGCTTGAATCAACCCCATTTTCATATCCATTCCAATCCTGTTTTATATACATGTTATAGGCAGCACTGAAATAGTAGGATAGTGAATGCTTTGCATTACCAGAAAAATCTACACCATAATATCCTTCTTTATGATTATTAGAAGTTTCCGGATTATAACCCAGCATACCAAAGTCATTATAGTCATGATATGATGATCTTACATTTCCGTATTTTATATGATCTCGGTCTGCATATGTCGACCAAAAGGACATATAACTGCCATAGTGACAATATGGAACGAAATAACTTGTTCCTAGTCGACCTGCAGTTTCTACATTTGCTGCAAAATTTGAAACCTTTTCATTTTTACACCAAGTATAGTCATATGTGCCTCCCGGAGACCACTCCGAACTCATCGCAAAAGCAAAATTTTCTTTTTTAGGATTAGGTACATCCTTTGCATAGCAAGGGATAAACATGGATGCATGATATAAGCCATCACTCATAAGCTTTCTGACATTATCGGTTGTAACCTCCTGCCATTCCCAGAAGCCTATTCGAGTAGTGGAAGCCTCCATAATATTTTGATTTTTTTTCTCTTTTGTTTCTGTAGTTTCTGTTGAATTCTCTGAAGAACCTTCTGAAGAAGACTGTGTAGAAGCCTCACCCTCTCGCACTACTGAATCAAGATTAGAATCTATACTGGATATATCATCAATTTCCTCCAGGGAATACTGCTTGTCACCAATAGTGATCAGTTTTGAATCATCTGTAGACAGCCCCATAGCATTTACCGGAGCGCCTGCTGAAAATGAAGCACACGCAGATATAAGCATCATAACCGACGCAGCAAGCGCTATTCTACGATTCTTCTTACTATGTTTTGGAATTATACGAATTGAATCTTTACTCTTTTTTATCATCTCATCATCTTCCTCATTATTTTCCACATCATATTTCTCATAATATTTTTAATAATATATCTTTGACCAGCCCTAACTGATCTACTCTATGATACATTTTCTATTATTGTTTTTTTTGCTAGTTATTCGTTATATCACAGAGTTTACCATATGATATGCAACAAAAGCGCAACACTTATAAATATATATTTAATCTATTTATCCTTTTCAGAAACCTCTTCAAAAACTATATTGTTATCATAATAAAATGATACTTTATATTTTTTTGTTATTCCTAAAGATTTACTGGAAAGTGTTATCTCAGCTCTATCCGGTTCAGGTTGAGCTTCCTCATCTAAACTTGCGTCAGCGTCACTGCTGGTTGCAGCTTCTTCTATGTCAGCTTCTGACTCTTCATCACCAAAAGTAAGTGCATCCTCTTCCCTGTCTGCATTTGCTTTCCCTGACATATCATCTGCAGGATCTTCATAATCCCCGTCCGAAAAAACAATAGAATTTCCAGCATTATTTCCATTTTCATTTCCTGACTCATCTTCTGACTGGTCATATACCAGCATAACACCAACAGCATCGCCGGCTTCTTTTGCAATAAAATGAATACTGCTATTTGTTGATAGCTCCCAGTCGCCCTGGCCTTTTACGAAATTAATATTTCCAAGGATCACAGGACCCGTGTACTGTTCAGCATCTGTATCTGTGGCTGTAACACCATAATAAGAATCAACACCTAGCCCCACATCTTCATTCTTTCCTGTGATAACAACAGGATGATCCGTGTTCTCACCAACAACCTGATAACCAATCTTCTGATAATATCCAAATGCATATTCAAGTTTAAGTCCGTTCGCAGCCTCAGATGTTGGAACCTCTGAAACTTGAAATGGAATACCTATGGTGATAAGGTCATACTTAACACCTGCTATCTCTATATATTTGGTGAAAAACACATCTGTTACGCCTGCAGTCTGTGGAGACACAATATACTTCGCTTT
>CACZRU010000248.1 GCA_902783605.1 uncultured Lachnospiraceae bacterium | reverse complement strand
AGATTCTTATATGAGATTCTTCGTTGACGCTCAGAATGACATTAGATAATCTCCCGTGACTTCAGTTCCTTCATCAGGTCATCATATCCTTTGAACAGTATTGCCTGCATTCCATAGGAATTACCTGCATCAACATTTACCTGTCTGTCGTCAATAAATACACATTCATTAAGCTTTATTCCAAATCGGCTTTCCAGCAGACGATATATTGGTTCATCCGGTTTAGTAACCTTTTCATAACCGGAAATAATATGTCCATCCGTAAGTGGAAGGAAGTTGAATTTGGGCCAGTGCATTTCTGCCGTTTCTATCGGATAATTTGACAGAATATATACCCTGTAGCCTTTATCCTTTAGCATCTGTACAAGTCCCGGGGCGTAGTCATATTCTTTTACAATATCCTCCACATTATCCCAGAACTTGATTATCTCATCCTTATATTGTGGAAATTTATTAGTAAAGGTCTCAACGGCTTCTGCATTGGTTCTGACGCCAAGATCAAGCTCATGCCAGAACTCTGTCAAAACCATATTCTCAGCAAGAAAGGAAACCACATCCTCCTCAAAGCCAAGGTCACGCATAAAATCCTCGTACCTGAAGTCAACAAGTACATCCCCTACATCAAAAACTATATTTTTTATTGCCATATTTTTAACACCTTTTCGCCTTTTTTAACAGGTCAACAAGCTTTTCCAATAAGCAGGAATGCTTTTGACACCTATGCTTTAATATTTTACTATCTAAACATTACTATGTCAAAAATATGCATACTTATAAAAACTATTAAATCTATAAAAAACTTACAGAACTATCCCCATTATTATCGATATAACCGAAAGGATAATAATAAGCGTATCTTTCTTATCAAGGAACTCCAATGTCTGTTCCAAAGAATAGATGATCATCACATATCCCGATACCATTATCAGTGTAGAAATATACTCTTACGGACAAAGAAGAAGGATAATTCCAAGAAATAAAAATAGTATCGCTGTCATGATTGATTGTCGTTGAAGTTCTTCGACTAAAGGCCTTTTAGTCTCAACCTTCCAGGTTCCCAGGTCACTTCGAGAAGTAGTCTTTCTATATAGCTTTGCTTCTTTTTTTATACTCTCAATTGATTTCATACTGATAATTATTCTTTACGCTCCTTAATTTTATCATTTATGCTTTTAGCCTTTTCTCTAAGAGCTTCCCTTTTTTCTTCAAGACTGAGTTCTTTATATTCATCCCCTGAAGTTTCATTTTCATCATGTTCTCTTGGCATGATAACAAGGTTCTCTGTAACCTTGTTGGATTTAGAATTTTTAAGTGTGGAATTATATCAAGATTCGTCCAACAAATGTCCAACAAAGCAAAAACAAAAAACAAGCCATGGGCAAAGAACACCCATGACTTATACTTATTTAAAATGATATAGTTTCAGGAGCAGCAGTAAATGAACTGAATACAGCTGTCGCATTCTGAAGATATAACACCTCAGTATTACCATCATCCTCTGAATACATATTCCTAAGCTGTGGATACGCATCCAGCATAGAGGCAATCGCTTCTCTCCTGTCATCTGCTACAAATTCACCAGACACGCGGAGCCATACTCCATCTTTAAAGACGCAGATTTCTGCCTTAGGATTTGCGTGAAGCTGTTTTGAAACATCCTTAACCTTACCAGTCTGAATATACAGTTTATCTTCGAAAATGTGTGCCGTTCCAAAAGGTCTCACTCTTGGCTGATCACCATCCACTGTTGCCAGATAATATGTTCCAGCTTCCTTTAAGAAATCAGTCACTTTTTCAATACCACTCATTTTGTAATCCTCCCCATAATGTAATAAACTAGCCTGGCGCACATCACCATCCCCATATGGCTCATGGCACCCACTTGTATATTATATTATGAAATGAGGATAATTGGAATATTTTTATTATGATTATTTTCTTATAAGGAAAGCAAAAAACAAAAAAATAAAGGACTCTGTAGAACTGAGCCCTTTATTTTTCACACTATTCACAAGATCAAAAGTTTTATTGGTTTTTCTTTTTGAACTTGTACACAGTATACTATATAAAAACAATAGAGTGTTTAAGAAATCGTAAAATAAAAATGAACAAATTGTAAATAAAATCATTATAAAACAGAAATTTTTGATATTTTGCCATAACTTATGAACAAATTGTAAACAGTAATATTTTTTTATCATAAATTAGATGTTCATATAGTTTTCTGTAAAGATTCTTCGCTTACGCTCAGAATGACAGATTGCATACAATGATTATTTTTTAACTTTGGAATAAGGATTCTTCCGAAAGCATATATATTCATGATCAGCGCTCCAGTCCAGGCTGTTATCTCTGCAAATGCAGCAGCTCTGAAACCGATACGGCTCATTAGAAATGAAATTGCTGCAATTCTGAGTACCATTTCCAAAACGCCCGACCACATTGGTATAACAGGATCCCCCATTCCCTGTGCCCCACTTCTTATTACGAAGAGGCAGTCAACCGCAATGATTGCAAGTCCACAGATTGGCAGATACTGACACGCAAGTTTAACAGCAGCGTCACCATCTATCAGGATTCTTACAAGAGGCTCAGGAACAAAGACCATAAGTCCACCCAGAAGAAGGTAAGTCACAAATGATATAGATAGACACACCTTAAGTCCCTTCCAGATTCGGTCATACTTCTTAGCACCATAGTTCTGACTTGTATATGCACTCATGGCATTTCCGGCAGTACTTGCTGGATTCATGAAGAGATTCAGATATTTGCTACAGGCAGAATAAGCAGTTGTATAATCAACACCATATCCATTTATAAAGTACTGAACAACCATAACTCCGATTGCAGTGATTGAATTCATAAATGCCATAGGAAGACCATTTTTAAAAAGGTCAAAATAAACCTTACTCTCATTTTGGAAATCTGACTTCTTCAGCTTTAATACATCAATCTGACTCAGCTTTCTGATACAAACTATAGATGAGATAATCTGTGAAATAATCGTTGCTATAGCAGCTCCCTCAACACCTGTATGAAGAACAAGGATGAAGAACGAATCTAGTGACAGATTGATCACTGATGATATAATAATAGCCTTAAGCGGAGTCTTGCTGTCTCCCAGAGCTCTTAAAACTGCAGAACTGATGTTATAACAAATTGCAGTTGAAATACCACCAAAGATGATATATCCATATTTAAGGCAGTCAGTCATAAGCACTTCATCTGTCTGAAGGAGCCTGAGCGCATATGGCAGAAAGTTAATACTAAAGGTTGTGAGAATGATAGCCAGCACCACTGCCAGCTGAATTGTACCAGCCAGCCTGTGGCGAAGCTCATCATATCTCTTACCCCCAAAACTCTGTGCTACCAGAACACCAAAACCATTTGCTAATCCAAATGAGAAACCAACAATAAGGAAAAACAGTGACCCCATATTTCCAACCGAAGCAAGGGCATTATCACCCAGTCCCTTTCCAACTATCATCATATCAACAAAGTTATAAATCTGCTGAAGCATACTGGTCATAAGCAGTGGCCAGTAAAACTTAAGTATATGCTTAGCAGGACTTCCCGTTGTAAAGTCAGTAACTTTTTTCTGTTTTGCATTAACATTTGAATTAGCCATAATCTTTCCCTCTTTAACTTCCTCTAGTCTTATCTTATAAGTTATTTTTTCTTAAAATCCCCCTAACATTTAAGATAAGATATAGGAATTGAGGATAAAATAATAGAAAGTATTTATCATATTTTGACCACTTTTTGTCATTTTAAAATGTGTATATGAAGGACAGGTCCACTCTTCAAATACGAAAACAGACCCAAATGCATTACTCTGCAAATGGACCTGTTCCCATATGTATTTCTTATGAGGTTTTTAGTATGTATCTTTATCTTATTAAAAATCTATGACTTACGGAATCTTCTATTTTAATCCTGTCTCAGCCTTCATATCCATAGCAACGCTTTCATCAAGCTTAAGTGCCTTGTGGATATTACCTTCCTGATCAACAACGAATCCCATTGTCTCTTCCTCGTCTTCAAACTGATATCCAAATGTTTTTCCTTGAACATTAATCTCTGAATACATATTTCCATCGTCAAGCACAACATCCTCGATTGTATACTCACCATAGTAGTAATTTGCGCCTTCCTGAACGATTACTCTAAGCTCACCCCCTATAAGGAAGAAAGCAATATTTATATCACTCTTGCCATCATTTGCATATAGACCACCAAGGTACTGATCTTCATCTACATTTTCAGAATTTTCTGTACTTGAACCTGAGATATCAACTGGGTCCCAGCCATAATCCTTATACTTTGTTGCAGGAACTTTATGTGCCTCAACAAAATCAGCAATAAATTCTTTTCTCTTTTCTTCCTTTAAGTCATCGTTGCTGTAAACCTCCATGAAAGCATCGTATCTTTCACCAAAGATTTCCTTAGCAGATTCATCAAAATCGCTACCGTCTTCAACTACATCAAAATGGTCAACTACATATCCGCAGCCTGCATCTGTTGTCTTAACATGCATACATCCTGGATAATTTCCACCAGCCTGACACTCAAGTGTATCACCCTCAAGATTATATGTCATATACCAGTAATCACCCCATACCTTGATATCATCTGGATCAGAATCATCACGAGATACCTCAATAATGTATGGAATTCCTACATCGGATGCATCATAACCCTTAGCAATTTCATCACACAGGAAAAATGTTATAGCATTTATAACATTATCATCACCAGTGTATGTATACTCTCCATATGTCCACTCACCTGTTGCATCAGCTGCAGTAGCTTCTGTAGCCTCTTCAGTCGCTTCTGTTGTTGCCTCAGTAGTTGCTTCAGTTGTTACCTCAGTTGTCGCCTCTGTAGTCTCAGTCTTTGTACCACAAGCTGTCATAAGTGATAGTGCCAAGATACTTGATACTGCTAAAACTATTTTCTTTTTCATTTTCTTATCCTCTTTCCTTTAGTTTTTTCTTTTTGTTTTTTTCTTTTTGTTTTTT
>CACZRU010000247.1 GCA_902783605.1 uncultured Lachnospiraceae bacterium | reverse complement strand
ATTCTTCGTCACTCTGTTCCTCAGAATGACACACTAAAATATACTATTATTTAAATAAAATCTAATTATTTTAGTATGCATCCGGATTAATGTTGATTGGCAGAATTACATAAGTAAATGTTTCATCAACATCCTTTATGATACAAGGACTCTTTGAATCATTCATGTAGATATTTACTTTGTCATCATCAATTACTCTGAGGGCATCCATGATAAATGAAGGATTGAAGCCAATGATTATCTCTCCACCTTCCTTCTCAATTTCCATTTCCTCATTGATAGAACCCTTATTGGTATCAAGTTTTATATAAAGATTATTATCATTCTTTACACTTACAATAATTGGTTTCTTATCTGTTTCCTGAATAAGAAGTGATGCTCTGTCAATACATCCCATAAGCTCATTTCTATTTGCCTTAACCATAAGAGATGAATCCATTGAAAGCATGTGAGCAATCTTGAAGTATTCACCTTCGATAAGACGAGAAACAACTCTTGTATCATCAAATTCAAAGCTCATGTTCTTATCTGAGAAATAAATATTTACATCCTTATCAGCTTCGCCACCAATAATCTTACTAATTTCCTGAAGTGTCTTTCCAGGAACAACAGCTGTAAGATCTGAATTATCTCCCTTAAGGTTTATCTTTCTCATTGATATTCTATGACCATCAAGAGAAACAACTGATAATACATTATCCTTTACATCAAAAAGCTCACCACTCATAAGCTTTGAATTCTCATTTTCAGATATTGAGAAGATTGTCTGTCTTATAACATCCTTCAGGCTGAGTTGTGAGATTGTAATACTCTTATCTTTATTTACTGCAAGGAGCTCTGGGAAATCTTCTCCAGACCAGCATGGAATATCAAACTTTGATTTTTCGCAAATAATAGTTGTCTTGTAATCACTGTTTGTTTCTATATCTATATCGCTGTCTTCTAACTTTCTAATAATATCTGAGAAAAGCTTAGCATTAAGAGCAACCATTCCCTCTTCTATAATTGTGCAGTCAATATATGTTTCTATTCCAAGATTAAGATTATTAGCTGTTATCTTAAGCTTTCCATCTTTTGCTTCTAATAAGAAACATTCAAGAATTGATTTTACAACCTTTGCTGATACTGCTTTAGATACAATATTAATTCCTCCAAGAAGAGTTTTCTTTTTGCATTTGATTCTCATTTAGTAAATACTCCTTTCAAATTGCGATTTGCATGTAACAAATATTTATTAATATAATTAGTAATTATTATTATAGAGGGTGTTATTTTGTTGAAAAACCCTTTCAGCCCTTATAAATAAATGGCTTTTGTATGTTATTAAATCTCAGGATTAAATGTTATTTCATTTTTAATTCTGTGGATTAAGTTTGTTTATTATTACATTTAACGAACTTTCAAACTGTGGATCATTGGAAATTTTAGCTTCAATTCGTTTTATGCCGTTATAAACTGTCGCATGATCCTTTCCACCAACAGTTTCCCCAATAGCCTGAAGACTTTTATCTGTTAATAACCTGCATAAGTACATAACTATCTGTCTGGAAATGGCTATATCCTTACTTCTTTTACTAGATTTTATATCAGAGATACTAACATTCATATGTTCAGAAACTGTTGATAAGATAAAATCAGGTGTGATATTTTTTTCCACATCCTTTGTTATTAAGTCTTTCAGAGTTTCTTTAGCCAGATCTAAAGTAAGAGGTTCATTTATAAGTTTAGAATAAACACTCAGTTTATTAAGTGCTCCTTCAAGTTCTCTTACATTAGATACAATGTTTTCAGCTATATAAACAAGTATCTCTTCAGGCATGTTTGTAATGCCACCCTTTTCAGCTTTATTACGAAGAATAGCCATTCTTGTTTCATAATCAGGGGCTTGTATATCAATAGGAACTCCCCATTCAAACCTGGAACGAAGCCTTTCATTCAGTTCTTTTATTTCCTTAGGTGGTCTATCTGAAGAAATAATAATCTGTTTTTTTGCTTCATATAAGTAATTAAAGGTGTTAAAGAATTCCTGCTGAGTTCTTTCTCTACCTATTATTTCCTGAATATCATCTATTATAAGTACATCAACCTGACGATATTTCTGGCGGAATTCTTCAGTTTTATTCTTCTGAATCGCTTCTATAATATCATTGGTAAATCTTTCAGCTGATGCATATAATACATTTACTTCTGCATTATGTTGCAGTATAAAATGAGCAATCGACTGTATAAGGTGAGTTTTTCCAAGTCCTGATCCACCATAAAGAAAAAGAGGATTAAATGCATCCTGGCATGGAAGGTCAGCAACTGCGGTACATGTTGCATATGCATGTCGATTACTTTCACCAATTACGAAATTTTCAAATGTGTATTTAGGATCCAGATTACTTTTCCTGATAGCCAGATAATAATCAGCACTATAAGGATTTTCATCTATATCATCCTTTATAGATATTTTTTCATTATTAACAACAAATTTATATTTCTCATCTATTACTATATCTATATCAGGATTATTTATTATCTCTCTTATAGAAGAAAGAAGGAACATATCATATCCTTTGTTGTGAAGATAATCTACTCCATGTTTTCCTCTTCTTTCATCAACATAAAAATAGATGGTATTTCCATCAACATCAAAAATACTCAACGGTCTTATCCATGTTTCAATTATTATTTTTGAAACATCATAATGAGATTCTAAATTGCTTAAAATATTATCCCAGTTATTAGTTATTTGTTCTATTAAATGGTCGCTCATTTAATTTTAAGCCCCTATATAACAAAAATGGTGATTTTTTCTTTAAAATGCAATTATAAGCCTTATACCACGCTTAAAAGGGTATAGAAGGCAAAAATACACTTCTATATTCTACTACAAGATGAGCTTTTTCTCAAGGATTAATGAAATATAATAAATTTAAAATAAAACATAATTAGTTCAGTTTATGTTAAGTGAAATCGATATTACTTGTTGATAGTAAATATTACAAAAATGTAACAAAAAAGGGCATTATTTGAGTTATCAAACAAGTAATGAACATTAATTATGTGAGTTATCCACATTTTATTCACAAATTGTGGATAAATTATGTCAACAAATGAAATTTTATAATATTTCTGGTTTATTAATAAAATAAAAAATTGCAATATATTTTACATTATATATAGTAGAAATTCGGTTTAAAGTATTGAATTTACTTGACTTTTAAATAGTTAAAAAATATAATAGTGTAGATTTGCCCTCTTTTCAGGGATTATTTTGATGTAATTTTGAAATTATTTCTGTTGAGGTGCATAAGGTTTATTTATTTTCATATTATAAAGAATAATAAAGAAAGGAAGGAAAATATTATGAAGATGACATTTCAGCCAAAGAAAAGACAGCGCTCAAAGGTTCATGGATTTAGAAAGAGAATGAGCACAGCTAACGGACGCAAGGTTATCTCTGCAAGAAGAGCTAAGGGTAGAAAATCTCTTACTGTTTAATCAAGAATGAATAATACTAAAGAAAAAACTGAAAAAAATAGTTCAAAAATTATTTCATTAAAAAACTCCAGAGAATTTAGCCAGGTGTATAACCACAAGAAATCGATGGCAAATAGACTTTTAGTAATGTATATCTATCCAAATGGTTTAGATACAAATAGAATTGGAATCTCTGTGAGTAAAAAAGTCGGTAATAGTGTGGTAAGACATAGGATAAAGCGTCTTATCAGAGAAAGTTACAGATTGAACAGGCATAATATTAAAGAAGGATTTGATATTGTTATAATAGCTCGTAATTCGGCAGCTAATAAAATAGGAAAGTCTTTCTCATCTTTTAAAGAAATAGAAAGTGCTTTCCTGCATTTATGCCGATTACATCATATTGTGAGCTAATAAAATGTAAGTCAGTAAAAATATTATGCAAAAATTATTTACAAGTAATATGTGATTATGAATTAGTTTACTATTATCTTGTAAAAATGATTAGTATTTTATAGTGTTGAATAGTTTATAGTAGAAAGAAATTATGAAAAGAGTTTGTATAGCAATAATTAAATTCTACAGAAAACATTTGTCACACCTAAAAGGACATGGAACTTGCATCTTCTACCCTACTTGTTCAGAATATGCTATTCAGGCTTATGAAAAGTATGGATTTTTTAAGGGTACTCTTCTTTCTGTATGGCGTATACTTAGATGCAATCCTTTTAATAAAGGTGGGTATGATCCCGTTCCTTAAGTTCTATAGGTTCTACTTGAGGAGAAAACAATGATATTAACACAGAATTCTGGCATTATCATGGGGCCAGTATCTAAGTTACTGGGTTTCATTTTTAATGCAATCTATACTCTGTTTAATAGTATGGGTGTTGAATCGATAGCTCTTAGTATTGTTGTGTTTACGATATTAATAAGACTTATTCTTTTCCCATTTACTCTTAAGCAGACAAGGTCTTCAAAAATTCAAAACTATCTGAGACCGGAATTTAATAAGATAACAAAGAAATATAAGGGCAAGAAAGATCAAGAATCAATGCTTGCTCAGCAGAAAGAAACTAGAGAATTACAGGAAAAGTATGGAATTAAGATGACACAGGGTTGTCTAACTTCTATCCTTCAGTTCCCTGTTTTTATTGGTCTTTATAATGTTATTCAGAACATTCCTGCATATGTTCCAAAGGTTAAGGCAATGTATGAGCCGATTGCTTCTGAGATTATGAAGACTGAAAATGGTTATAGTATTATGTCTCAGTTTGTTGATGATAATAAGATAACCAGAATTGCTTCAAAACTTATTGAATTTAAAACATCTACAGATGCAACATCAGGAGATGGACTTAAGTCATTTAATAGTGTAATTGATATTCTTTACAGATGTAATGATGATCTTTTTACTAAGCTTACAGCTGCATTTTCATCAAATCCAGCAGTTGGTAGTTTAATAGCAGAGAATAAGAGTCAGATTGAAGCAATTAATCACTTCATTTTTGGAATTAATCTTTCAGAAGAACCAGGCTTTAAGCTTTCTGCTGCTTTGATTATTCCTATCGCTGCATTTATATGTCAGTTCTTATCTATGCTGGTTGTTCCAATGAATGAAACTGGAGATCCACAGCAGGATGCTCAGATGAAGTCAATGAAGAGATCAATGTACTTCATGCCATTTATGTCTTTATTTATTACTATAAAGGCACCTGCAGGTCTTGGTATTTATTGGGCTGTTTCAGCATTCGTAGGTTTCCTTATTACAGTTGGAATTAATTTCTACTATGATCATATTGATATGGAAGCTCTTGTTGAAAAGCAGAAAGCAAAAGCTGCCAAGGAAATTGAGAAGAGAAAAGCTTCTGGTAAAAAATCATTTACTGAAAAGATTACTGAATCAATGATGGGCCAGAATGAAGAGGAAGAAACCAAAGAAACAAACAAAAATATGAATAAGTATAAAAATATGAATCTGAGAAATTTTGAATCTGAAGCAGATAGTAAAGATGACTCTGATGATTCAAGTGATTCAAATGATGATTCATCGGGTGATAATGGTTCTGCACCAGCTCCTAAAAAGGGTTCACTTGCAGACAAAGCAAATGCCGTAAAAAGATTTAACGATACGGGGGTAAAGTAATAAGATGGAATTTAGAGAATTTTCAGGAAAAACAGTTGATGATGCTATTATTGAAGCAGCAACATCACTTGGAATTGCCAGTTCAGAACTGGAAATTGAAATAGTTAATAAAGGTACTAGTGGATTTCTTGGTTTAGGTTCTAAGCCAGCAGTTATCAAAGCTAAGCCAAAGCAGGAAGTTAAAGATGAAATTGATGAGATTCTTGCTACTGCTAAGAAGCCTGGAACTAAGGCTAAAAGAAATACTCCAAAGCCAGCTGCTAGTAGTGATTCAGCTCCAAAGGCTGAAAAGGTTGATGATAAGCCAGTAAAGAATGATTACAAATCAGATAAGAAAGATGATTTTAAGAAGGCTGAATCTGAGAATAAAGATTATGATAAGAAAGAAGAATTCACAGAGCCAGCTGAGATTGATGATTCAATTATTGATGAGACAAGAACATATCTTGAGCAGTTATTTAAGGCAATGGATATGGAAGCAACAATCGATATCTCACTTGATAAGATGACTAGAACAATGAATATTGATGTTGAAGGTCCAGAGATGGGTATTATCATTGGTAAGAGAGGACAGACACTTGATTCACTCCAGTATCTGATCAGCTTATTCGTAAATAGAAAATGTGATACATATCTTAGAATTAAGCTTGATACAGAAAACTACAGAGAGAGAAGAAGAGAAACTCTTGAGAACCTTGCTAAGAATATTGCTTATAAGGTTAAGAAGTCAAGAAGATCATTTACACTTGAGCCAATGAATCCTTATGAGAGAAGAATTATCCATTCAACACTTCAGAATGATAAGTTTGTAGCTACAAGATCTGAAGGTGAAGAGCCTAATCGTAGAGTTGTAGTTTATCCAAAGAAGTACAATAGATAAAAATAGAATAATTAATAATATAATAAAAAAAATAAATTATCTTAGCCTGCAAGCAGTCTCGATAATTTATTTTTTTTATCTACTGTGAATAATAACTGATTATCATCATGTTTATCTTATGGCCCAGGCCGGAGAATTTTTTCTCATATTCAGTCATGATGTTTCCTTCATTATATTCTGAGTTATGAAGGTCTCTTGTTTCAACAAGGATATTCCATCCACATTCTTTTGCTGTTTCAACTGAATAATCAAAGAGCATAATGTTATCAGTTTTGAAGGTTACTCTTCCTTCCTTCTTCATTATATTAGTATATCTCTTAAGAAATCTGTCAGATGTCAGTCTTCTCTTTGCATTTCTATCCTTTGGCCATGGATCAGAGAAATTAAGAAAGATGTTATCAACTTCATCTTTATCAAATACATTTTCAATATATTCTGCATCCATTCTTATAAAGATAAGATTATTAAGTTTATTACCCTCTTCAGCTTCTTTTTCTCTTTTCTCTATTGCTCTAAGAAGAACGCTGGAATATTTTTCTATTCCAATATAGTTAATATTGGGATTTCTTCTGGCACTTTCCATTATGAAGGTTCCCTTTCCCATTCCAATTTCTATATGGATAGGATTATCATTTCCAAAGAATTCCCTCCATTTACCTTTCATAGATTCTTCATCATGAACTACGAAGGGACTTTCAGCAATAACTTCTCTTGAACCAGGTATGTTTCTAAGTCGCATATTGTTCTCCAATTATTATAGTATTTATATTTCTAGTAGTTATATTTTGCATTATTTCTTAATAAATTATTATTTATAAAAACGTGCATTCCTACTATAAAGGAAGAAATTTCAAAAAGCAACATAAAAACTTATTTTTTGCTCTTTATACAAGCTAATAATGTTGAAAGTTCTTGTGATTTTGTGGAAAAAGTAGGATAATTATATGGATTATGTGCATTTATGGAATAAGTAAAATGATGAAGAAAAAAAGACTAATATATTTTTTTGTTTTTTTAATATTAATTAATTTTATAAGTTTCTTTTCTAATAATATATCTAATGATAAATCTGGTATTTCTTCAGTTTATGCCAGTTCGTTAAATAATAATAATTTTACTGTTAAAAATTCATCTGCTATAGAAATAGCAGGAAATGCCACATCTACAGATGCAGATATTGTGCCGTCAGATGGTCCGATAATTAATGCAGCATCTGCTATTGTTATGGATGTGGATACAGGTGATATATTATATGAAAAGTATGCTCATGAAAGGCATTATCCTGCAAGTATTACTAAGGTAATGACTTGTCTTCTTGCAGTTGAAAATGGAAATGTTAATGATCAGCTTACTGTTTCAGATACTGTTATGAGTCAGGTTGAGATGGATAGCTCTCGAATTGGACTTCAAGCGGGTGAACAGCTGACTCTTAGAGATGCCTTATATGGTATGATGCTTAATTCAGGAAATGAGTGTGCTCTTACTATTGCTGAATATGTATCTGGTTCTACAGAGAGCTTTGCAGATATGATGAATGAGAGAGCCAGAAAGCTAGGATGCTTGGATACTCATTTTGTTAATCCAAATGGAATTCATAATGAAGAACATTATACAAGCTGTTATGATATGGCACTTATTGGTTGTGCTGCATATCAGTATCCAGAGTTTAAGAAGCTTATATCTTCGCAGAGTTATACAATTCCTGAAACAAATATGAATGAGGCCAGAGATCTTTGGCAGGAAAACAGGCTTATATGGGCAGGAAATAAAGATTATTATTATCAATATTGTACTGGTGGAAAGACAGGATATACAGAAGCTTCACTTGCTACTCTCATCTCCTTCTCAGAGAGAGATGGTAGAAGATTTGTTACAGTGGTTATGAAGTGTAATCCAACGACGGAATCCTATAGTGATACAATTAAGTTATGTGAGTTCTGTTATAACAAATATAAACTTTGCAAACCACTTACTGAGTTCAGTTTTACAGGACCTAGTGAAGGTGACTTTAGTCTTCTTTCAAATTATTATAATGATCTTAATCATGAATTACCAAAATATTATGTAAACCAATCATATTCTTTCTATATTAGATCTCATGTTGATGATTCTGAGATAGAAAAGAATATTACTTATCTAGATAAGCCAATTGGCAACTTAGCCGGAAAGATAACATTTTGGTATCATGGTAATCAGTTAGGTGCGGTTGATATCACTGTTCGACTGCCTGCTGTTGTTGCTTCCTCAACGGATGCAATTATAGATGCGAATAATGAGCCAGTTCCAGTACCTAAGTATAAGATATGGTCAGTCAGAATTGCACTCATGGTTATTATTCTGATTCTAGTTATATTAATAATAATATTATTAATTAAGATAAAAAAACAGCTGCAATACTATAATGTTAAAAGTACCGTTAGATATTATCCTGTTAATCGTGATATGAGAATTAAGAAAAATCAGGAACGATTAAAAAAGGAAAGAGCTGAACGAGAAGAAATAGTTAGAAAAATTGAGAGTAAATATAAGAAGGATAAAGAATAAATTATAATTTTATGGGGATGTCTATGAAAAAAGAGTATTCTACAGTATCAAATGTAATTGAAGAGATGACAACTTATTTTAGTAAGCTTAATAATGAACATCAGGAAAAGCTGCAGAATTATAAAGCTAAACTTTTTGAAATTAATATTAAACTTGATGAGCTTGTTAAGACACAGAATGTATATTCTCTTAATGTTGATTATAGAAGGAATATCTTTAGCCCAATTAATTTTGAACCTGAAGAATCTGAGAAGGAAGCAGAGATAAGAAATCAGATTAGTTCCCTTCAGGCACAAAGAGATAAATATGAATACGCTATTAGTGAAGAAAGTATTTATATTAAATCTATTGATAAAAGAATTAAAAATCTTAATGATTCTAAGAATGCTCTCTCTTCCATCATGAAGGAATTAGATAAACAGAGGGAATTAGTACATCAAAAAGATGTGATTATTGAAGCTGATAAACTTAAGGAACAGAAAAGACAGTTAGAATTAAAAACCAATGATCTTAAGGATGAAGAAAAGGTAAAGAAACATCTTGAAAATATTCTTATGATTTCTAATTATGATGATACTTATCTGTCTACTATGTTAGATAAAAAGATAAGAAATGTTATCGAGGAAAATAATCTAAAGCTTGATAATGCAAAGGGATATATCTATGGAACACCTGGAAGAAGTAAAGTAATATTAGATGAGATTACAGCTTCACAAAAAAATATGCTTCAGGTTATTGGAAATCAGTTGGATAAGATGAATTATGATTTTGACGATGAACTTCCAATTAAGGATATGTTAAAAGATTTCATAGATGAAGAAAAAGCAAAACATAGAAATATAAATTATGATTATTCAATGGATGGAGCTATTCATACTCCATACTATACCAGATATATTACATTAAATACTTTACTTAATATATTTTTTGATAATATATATAAGCATTCTAAAGCAAGTGATATTTCATTTAAAGTTAGAGAAGAAGAAAACACCTTATTCTTTGAAATAAAAGATAATGGAATTGGAATACCTGAAGATTATCTGGAAAAAACACAGTGGTATAGTGGAATTAAAAGAGCTAAGGAATTACTCTTTATGATTTCAGGAAAATTAGAAATTAAAAATGATAATGGTACTATTGTTAAATTTTCATTTAAATATGAATAGATATTGATTATATAATGATAGATATTTATTATGTTTAAATAAATAGAAATAATATAAAATTAATTATAGTATATAAATTATAATATTAATATATTTCTACTATCATATAAGTTATATAAGTTAATAATTATTAAAACTATATTATTATCTGGAGGAAAAAATGAAAGATAAAATAATAAAGATACTTGATAATGTAATTGACTTTATGTCAGAAGAACAGATTGATGAATTTATTGAACAGCCACCAAAGAAAGAATTAGGTGATTATGCATTTCCTTGTTTTAGATTAGCAAAGGAATTACATAAGGCTCCACAAATGATAGCTAATGATTTAGTTGAACAGATTAAATCTAGTGATGCAGATATTTCATTTTTAGACAAAATTGAAGTTCAAGGTGCATATGTGAATTTTTTTGTTAAAAAGAATGAATATGCTAAGACCATTATTGAAGCTAGTATAGATGATAATTATGGTAGTTCTAATGTAGGAAATGGTAAGGTTATTTGTATTGACTACTCTTCTCCTAATGTTGCTAAGAACTTTCATGTTGGACATCTTAGAACTACTGTTATTGGAAATTCTTTATATAAGATATTTACCAAGCTTGGATATAAGGTTGAAAGAATTAATCATTTAGGCGATTGGGGGACACAGTTTGGAAAACTTATAGTTGCATATAAGAATTGGGGATCTGAAGAAGCAGTAAAAGAAAAAGGTATAGAGGAATTAATGAGACTTTATGTTCTTTTTCATGATAAGGCTGATGAGGATGAAAATCTTCATGAAGAAGCAAGAGCATGGTTCCATAAGATGGAAACTGGTGATGAAGAAGCTCTTAAAATATGGAAATGGTTCTATGACATAAGCCTTGAAGAATTTAAGAGAGTATATAATCTCATGGGCATTGAGTTTGATCATTATACAGGTGAAAGCTTCTATCGTGATAAAACTGCAGCTGTAGTTGAAGAACTTGAGTCAAAGGGTCTTCTTAAAGATAGTGAAGGAGCTAAAATTGTAGATCTTGAAGAATATGATATGGCTCCATGTCTTATCCTTAAAAATGATGGTAGTTCTATCTATGCTACTAGAGATATCGCTGCTGTAGAATATAGAAAGAAAGAATATAATTTTGAAAAATGTCTTTATGTAACAGGCCAGGAACAGAAACTGCATTTTGCTCAGGTATTTAAGGTGATGGAACTTCTTGGTAATGACTGGGCTAAAGATAATCTTATTCATATTCCTTATGGTCTGGTAAGTCTTTCAGGTGAAAAACTTTCTTCCAGAGGTGGAAATGTTATATATGCAGAAGATATTCTTAAAGAAGCTATTAATAAGATAAAAGAAATAATTAATGAAAAAAATCCTGATCTATCTGAAGAAGAAAAAGAAAATGCAGCAAGGATAGTTGGTGTTGGATCAGTTATATTCAATGATTTATATAATCAGAGAATTAAAGATGTTTCATTTAGCTGGCAGCATGTAACTAGCTTTGAGGGTGAAACTGGTCCATATGTTCAGTATACTTATGCAAGATGTTCAAGTATTCTTCGTAACTTTAATGATTTTGTTCCAACAAAAGATATAGATATTGAAGTTCTAACTGATAATGCATCTATCGAACTGCTAAAAGAAATTAGTAGATTTAATGAAGTGATTTCTGAAGCTGCTGATAGATATGAACCTTCAGTAGTCGCAAGATATGCTGTAGATCTTGCTCAAGTATTTAATAGATTCTATACTGAAAACAGAATATCTGTTCCTGAAGAAAATATTAAGAATGCTAGATTAACATTAACATATATTACCAGACGAATATTAAAAGATTCTCTTGATTTACTTGGTATCGGTGTTGTAGAAAGAATGTAGTAAGTATTTATTATATCGATCATTTAAAAGCCACAGGTTTTCCTGTGGCTTTTATGTTTCATGTGAAACATATTGTAATAATACAATTGATAAAAATACTGTAAAATGTTTCATGTGAAACATATTGTAATAATACAATTGATAAAAAATACTGTAAAATGTTTCATGTGAAACATATTGT
>CACZRU010000246.1 GCA_902783605.1 uncultured Lachnospiraceae bacterium | reverse complement strand
CTCTTTGGATGACTCTTTGGATGACTCTTTGGATGACTCTTTGGAATCTAGCGCCCCAGTCAGTTTCTTATCAATATTATTAATCTTGATCTTAATTATTATATCTGTGAGGACCTTTTCCAATACAGACGGTGAAGTATCGAATTCAAACTCTTTTGAAAAAATTTCATTTACCTTTTCCTGAGATTCCACATCCTCAAACATATTTAACAACAGGGAGAGTTCAACCTTACCACTTTTTTCGTACTCATCGAAAATGATATCGGCCACTTCTTTAACCCCATCTTCCGTGAAGTCATCTCTGGAAATGTATTTTGATAATTTTGTAAAGAGTTCCTGATTATTTACCATCAGCGTTAAAAGATATTTCTCATTTTCAGCCGCTGGATTTTCTTTCGCGTTATTTCTATAATTATTTCTAGTTTCTGGACCACTATTCTGATAACCATTTCTCTGGTAGTTACCATTTTCTCCTGTCGACATATCATCTTCAACAAGAAGACTGCTTTCTCCCAATCCCGCCAGTCCAATGTCTGACACAATTCCCTTAAGCACATCCTTGTCCAGGTAATACTTAGCAGCAACGCTCTCTATGTAATTGGCCCGCTCCGCCTTGTCTTCAATTCCCGCCAGAAGACGGCCCGCTGCCTTCATAAATTTTGTTTTTTCCTCTGGATCATTTACATTGTAGTTACTGGAAATGTAATTTATCTCGAAAAGCCTTCCATTAACTGCATTCTGAACTCGTTTCTCAAACGCCTCAGCACCCTCATTCTTAATAAACTCATCCGGATCCTTGTAAGGCCTCAGGTCAATAACCTTCTGCGACATATCCAGCTTCCGAAGAATGCTTATTGCTTTCATAGCAGCTCTTGTTCCAGCATCATCGCTGTCATAAGCCAGATAAATATCCGTTTTATATTTTTTCAAGATGCTGGCCTGTCCCTCTGTGAATGCTGTTCCCAGAGAGGCAGTAGCATTATCAAATCCAGCCTGATGCATCGCTATAACATCCATATAACCTTCGCAGAGGATAAATCCCTTCCTCCTGCTGTTCTTTGCTATATTCATAGCAAACAGGTTTCGGCTCTTATTAAATATATCCGTTTCCTTCGTATTCAAGTATTTCGGCTTTCCATCGCCTAAAACTCTTCCGCCAAATGCAATTACCCGATTTCCAATATTGGCTATAGGAACTATGACTCGGTTCCAGAACTGATCGGAGGGACCATATTTCTCGTCGAACTTCACCAACCCGGCATCCCTCATCTGTTCATCCGTATAGCCTTTGCCTTTAAGATATTTATAAAGATCATCTCTATAAATATCCGCAAATCCGAGCCCAAATTTATTTATGGTCTCATCCGTATATCCCCTCTTCTTAAAGTATTCATAACCTTTTTTTCCATTTTCGGTATTCAACAATACATAATGAAAATACTTTGTCGCTTCAAGATTTATCTCAAATAATTTTTCTCTTCGGGATATTCTATTCTTCTCATCTGCCGAAAGCTCCCTCTCCGGCAGATCCATTCCAACTCTCTGAGCCAGATACTGAATCGCCTCAACATATGACATATTGTCATATTTCATTACAAAGGTGAGTGCACTTCCACCCGCTCCACATCCAAAGCATTTATATATCTGCCGTTCCCTGCTCACAGAGAAGGATGGAGTTTTTTCAGGATGAAATGGGCAGCAGCACTTGTAAGAAGTTCCCGCTCTCTTCAGTCCAATATAGCTGGAAATGACATCCACAATATCATTTCTCGATACAACTTCATCAATTAATTCTTTGTCGTAATACATTTAATCCTCTTCTTTCTATTAAACTAGATAAACCTGTTAAACCCGTTAAACCTACTAAAATATCTAAGATATTTCTCAAATTATTTTCTACGATTTTTAGGCATTCTATCTCATCACCCATTCATATAAAATAAGTGAATCACAAAATGCTTTCACAGATTTATCCAGCTTTTCGGAATATATATTCCCTGAAAGACTTCTACTGCATAATTATCTGTCATTCCCGCGATGTAATCACATACGACATCGGATAAAGACTCACTATGTTCGATCATCTCTTTAAATTCGAGTGGCAGCTGTTCAGGATTATCCATAAAATACTTATAGAGTAAGATGATTATCTCTTCAGCCTTTGTTTCCTCTCCCTTTACAATCGGATTAGTATAAAGGTTATCAAACATGTACTTACGTAGAACCATAAGCGCCTCCCAGAAGTCCTCAGACATCATAACCTTCGGCGAATCAATAGAATTTTCCACCACATTATGGATCATCCTGTCGATTCTATCTCTGGTACTATGTCCCAAAACGTTAGTACATTCTGTTGGAAGAGCATCCTCCATAAGGACATCTGCCCTGATTCCATCATCTATGTCATGGCTGATATATGCAATTTTATCTGAGATACGGACGATATCTCCCTCTAAAGTAGCTGGTTTTAAATCTGTCTTATGGTTTAATATTCCGTCCTTGACCTCATATGTCAAATTCAGCCCTTTTCCATCATTTTCAATACAAGTCACAACTCTGACTCCATTTTCGTTGTGACAGAATTTTTTCCCACAGACCGCAGTAAGAGCACGCTCCCCCACATGGCCAAATGGTGTATGACCAATATCATGGGCCAGAGCGATAGCCTCTGTAAGCTCTTCATTACATCTGAGAGCCTTTGCTATTGACCTCGCAATCTGGGAAACCTCAAGTGTATGAGTTAATCTCGTTCTATAATGATCTCCATATGGAGCAAGAAATACCTGCGTTTTATGTTTTAATCGTCTAAATGACTTGCTGTGGAGTATTCTATCCCTGTCTCTCTGATATACCGTACGCATATCACTTTCCTCTTCAGGAATATCTCTCCCTTTTGACTCATCACTGAAAGACGCATACTTACTCAGCCTTTCATGTTCTTCCTGCTCATATAGTTCTCTTAATAACATAACCGCAACCAAACCTTCAAAATAACAATTATTAGTTAACCCCAAATCTCAAAAAAGAGTCTAAAAAAGACCGCCCAATGTTATTATTAAACATCAAACGGTCTTATCCTTTTTTTATTTTAAAAATTTTTCTTTTATATTTATATTAATTTAAACTATTACCCACTTGTTTTTCTGTATATTCCAGAGTCCCCATCATCTTCTAATAAGCTAACTATTCTTTAGGTTTTTCCAATTTATCATAGAATTTTATGAATATCAGCGAGCACCCATAAGCAAAAATTGAAGCAAGTATAAGCACCCATAAATACCATGAATAGATAAATATTTTAGGATCTAAGAAATATAAAACAAATAAGAATCCCCAGATAAAGAACACTCTGAACCAGGTACCAAGATACGCCATACTGAAAACAAGAGCATTTCTCATTATATTAAGTGTTGTATTCTCATATCTTGCCAACAGCGGAAACTGAAGCGGAATCGCAAATGCAAGAAGTATAAATTCAAATCCAAGAACAATAAATAGTATTCTTGCCCCCTCAGAGCTGCTTGTTACAACATATGCATATTGCAGATAAACAGCAATAATAGCGACAAGATCAATAAGCCAGATAATAGTACTCTGCTTAAAATTCGCCTTAAACGCTTTGAAAAACTCTTCTTTAACCGGACCTTCCTCATCCTTGACCATCTTATTGGTCACTGTATAGAGTGCAGTAAATGCTGCTCCAATAGTAAAAATTGGAATACAGCTAAAAAAGAATAGTATATTCAGCAGAAAAAGATCCCCAAACTTATCAACAATACGGAGGACTCTCTTCCCTCCTGTAACCTTTTCCGGTTTCTCATTATCCGCTTCTTTGAGCTTTTCAGCAGTGGTTTTCCCTAATTCATTTGTCTGAGAATCATTTTTCCCGTTTTGTATATCTTTCGACATCAAAATACTCCTTGTCTGGTATTTTTACATGAAACACAAACTGAGTGAAATTATACATATTTCACGCATAATAATCAAGGCATAATAATCATGGCATGATAATCATAAAAAATAGAAAATGAGCCATCAGCACAATCGTACTAATGGCTCATGTAGTTTTTAATTAAACTGTTTTATTAATCGCTTAATATAATTAATTTGATTAATATTATTTGCTTAACCCTTAACGGCACCAACTGTCATACCAGCAACGATATTCTTAGCCATGAAGATGTAAACAACGATAACAGGCAGGATTGCTAATGCTATGAACATATAAACCTGACCCATATCGAACTTCAGGAAGTCTGCTGAACGAAGTGTTGCAATAAGGATTGGCAGTGTCTTCTTACTATCT
>CACZRU010000245.1 GCA_902783605.1 uncultured Lachnospiraceae bacterium | reverse complement strand
GCTTAAGACCCGTGCGACGAACACTGATGGATGAAGATGGAAATGATATATCATTTGTTCTCTGATAAAAAGAATCCATGGACTATTCCTCCTTCATAGTATTATCGGAACAATAACTACTATATTGTAATAATATAGGAATATTTTAGCATTTGCGAGCCAATATGTCATTGAACTTGTAGTTCAAACATCAAGTATCCCGGATTCAATAATCAATAAATCCCATCTATTCTACCCATTTAGTTTTCAACCACAATAAAGTCTTCCGTTTGCAAAATTACTTTTTCAGTTGGAATCTCATTATCCTCCGATTCCTCCCACAAGTTTATTTCATAAACTATATAATCATAATCCGCTATATTGACTTCTTTACTGGCGTTAGCAGCTTTCAGTGTAACGGTTTCATCATTCAAATCATAATCTCCCCCAGCCAAGTATATGTCTGTATCTTTTATGTCATAAAAAGTCACCATTATTTCTGACAAAAGCATATTTTCCCTTGCAATCATCAGTTTTTGTCCAGATAGTTTTGATAGTTCATCATTAATTTCCTGCATTTCTTCCATATCACTTTTAGACACATGATATCCCCTCCTAATATCTACTGCCTTGAGACACACACCGCAAACATTTAAAGCAAATGCAACAGATATAAATACACATGCAAAAACCTTCTTATTCCACTTTAACAATTTAAGTTCAACTAAAGAAACCAGAATTATAATTGCCTTCAATACCATATTAAAAATAACAGTTTTTCTTGGACTACCCAAAAAGAGGGAGTACGCTAGTTTATTAGGAATCAAATATGGCGTAATAGTAGTCGAATCTAATAGCCCATCAGAACTAGGTCCAGGTAGCATTAATATGATAAGAAGAAATATTCCAAAAGATAATTTAGTGTACCTATGAAAATATTCCTCTTTCTCATCATTTAGTCTTGCTATAAAACATATTAAATAAGGAATAAATAATGGTTCAAAATACCTTAGATGAAGACGGGGTGACATGATACCATAATCTTCATTTAATGTAATCTTATAAACAACCACTACTAGAAGTACTATTAATGCCATCTCTATATACAATGTCAATCTATGATTCAAACTATCTTTATTACTTCTAATTAGCACAGGAAATATATTATTTGCAAGAATTAGATAGCCAAAATAGAACAATACTGCAAACGATATAAAATATACAAGATTTTTATCACTCGATGAAGGAGCACTTGGGACATCCATTTCATAACTATACGAGCTTGAAGTCCCACTAAATAACAAAAATCTTCCAAATAAGTAAAATATAGAAAACGAGGCTAAGGATATAAAACCAGGTATAATCTCTTTAAAACTACCACGTTTATTTATGACTATTATAGACTTAGTCAGTATCAATACCGGAATCGCTACCACACCAACTTCTTTACACATATACAGAATATATCCTAGAGCACCAAGAATAATAGGCACCTTCACTTGAAACTCATCTGTATCTAAGAGAATAATAATTAAATATATAGACCAAAGCCAAAGAGGCAAAAACACAGTTTCGCTCATAAAGGTCATTGAATATACAAATGTCGGAACTGAAAGGCAAAACAAACACATCAATAAACTATTTTTTCGACTAAGATTTAACTTTCTGGAGATAAGATAAATCAGAAATACGGATGTCATCTCAAAAAGAGTACCTATAATGCAGACAAGTCTAACCTGAACATGAAGATCCTTTACAAGGTAAGCCGGACTAATGATAATAGAATATACAACCTTCTGAAAAGTAGACTTTAAGCCATTATAATATAATCCATCGCCATTCGCGAACGCTTTTGCAGCCTGTATATATAGTCTCTCATCTGGGATAAACCCTAAGTTTTTATCAAAGCACCCTAAGAATATATATATTGAAACGCCCACTAGATATATCAATAGCAATAATATAATTACTTTATACTTGTTTTCAGATTCAAGTTTTTTTAATTTCATTTTTATCTCCACAAAAACCAGTAAGAAGTATCTCAAATGGCTAGCTAAAATCATATATTTTTCAATACTATACTAGCACAGACTAACAAAAAAATCGAGAATCCAGATATTCTGGATTCCCGATTATATACTTTCAAACTATCATAAAGCTTAAACACTATGGAGTAACTGTCTTTCCACCAATCGACTTCATAACCCACTCACTGCCATCAAAATCACAAATGATTGTAGTCTTTCCATCCTGTGATGTGAATGTTAAATCAGTAATCTTATCAACAGTATACATCTTATGATCTATTGAAGAACTACTCCAAGTGTCTGTCTTATAAGTTATTTCTCCAGAAGTAACAGCTGTAGGGTCAACTATAGGATTAACATAATCTTTAATATCTTTTAAGTCATCAGCAGGCTGTTTCTTTGAAGCATATCTCTCTGTAGCATTTGCCTGAGCTGCTGTAAGGATTGAATGAGCTTCCTCTGCATACTGTCCCTGACGAGCCTTATCGATGTATCCAAGAAGTGCTGGAACAAGGATTGCAGCAAGGATTGCTAAAATAACTAATACAACAAT
>CACZRU010000244.1 GCA_902783605.1 uncultured Lachnospiraceae bacterium | reverse complement strand
AAATATGTAATAATTAAATAGTCAAAAGTGAAGGACAGATTTAAATCTTAGTGTTGTTATGAGATAGCTGAACTGGTATAATAATACGTGTGCAAAAACCACCTTGTGAAGCCTCTAAATTAGGGCATTCACAGAGGGTACCGTAGCAAAGATAAGTCGCCCGAGCAGGGCATTGACACGTTATTTTTCCAAAATTCTTTAACTAACTTCATATTATGTAGCAAAGATAAGTCGCCCGAGCAGGGCATTATTGAATTAAGAAGAATAAAAGAATCAGAGGCACTTGTCTCTGATTTTTTTTGAGGCGTTTTTTAATTGAGAATTAAGGACGCAACTGATAAAATAGAAACTGTTCTAACATAGAACCAAAAGTCATCAAATACAGTTTACTAGCTTTTTATGCTAAAGTGGCGAATTCAATCCCCCTTTGGCACATTTTCTTAGAGGAGTTTGAAAATGATATTATCAAGATGTGGAATGAGATGTGATCTATGCCTGGTTTATCGTCCTAATGTTGAGAAGGAAGACAGGCGGGCTGAAATAGTTGAGGTCTTCAAGAAGATATTCGATGATTATGATGCGGATCCTGCGACTATAATCTGCGATGGATGCACCAGCACTAAGGAAAATCCTGTGCTTCTTGATCCGGAATGCAAAGCCAGGCCTTGTGTACTGAGTAAGGGAATCGAGCACTGCGGTTATTGCGACAGTTTTCCATGCGCCAAATTCCCAGCAGAGCCTAGCGATGAGGAACTGAAGCAGAAGATAGATGTTGAACATCTGTGGACCTGGGAAGAGAACGCCCTGCTGGAAGCCTATCAGTGCCGAAAGAATATGGAAGAATTCAGAAAGAAAAATAAGTAGTTTTCAACCATTGGTTTAAAATATTAAAAACCACTTGCGATATATTCATAGTGAAGCTATAATACACACAGAGTTTATCTCTTGCACATTTTAAAACAGAATTAATCACTAGTCGGTGATGCTATATAAAGGCTTCTGCAAAAGCCTGAAAGAAAGCACCACATTTAAGAATTGAGAAAAAAACGACTAATGCTAGATGGAATTTTTGAATTACATGATTAGCGTTAGAAGTGCGTCTTCAGTCCTTAAATGTGGTGCTTTTTTTGCATCCAAAAAATACAAAAATAACTTTTTCTGAAGCGTATTCCTGAACTTTTCAGAGAACGCAGTCTGTTACAACTGAATACTGCCCAGTTGCTGGGGCAGAAAAGAATCGCAGCAACAGCCACTGTCAGGGGCTGAAAGCTGACAGAGCTGCAGACAGGCTGACTGTCCAAATCATTTAAAAATCATTTAAATATCATTTATAAAGGAGAATATAACCATGAGAAAACCTAATCTTAATACAGTAAACAGAAAAGATGCAGAAATGTTCGTAGCAGCAGACACTCTTGCAAGCATGTTCAAGAAGGCAAACATCAAGAGTCCGATCAACTTTGAGAAAAAGGGGCTCAGCTACCAGGGAATGAAGGTTGAAGACCGAAACAGTATCACCGATGACTTTATCGAAGAGATTGACCGTCAGTTTGATGACAGGTCAGAGGACTGGGGACAGTACTACTGTGACATCCACTTCTGGGAGACTGAGAAAGGAGAGTGTGTCGTAGCTGACGCGGGAATCTTCCACCTGAAGGTTTATACAGACCGCTATGGCGATTACCACATCGTCTACTCGGAGTAGGGCTGAAAAACCTTTAGCCAAATAATCATAAACATGTACCTGTCATAGCTTACTTATGTTAGAATAAAAGCTGAAACATAGCAATTGACAGGTACTTGTTGATCATAAAAGTGATTAAAGATTAAAAACTAACCTTTAACACCTATCAATAATTTATAAAACACCTGTCATCAAATTCAAGGAGGTTACAAGATGGATTTTAAAAAAGAAAAGATAGATTTGGGGGAAATGCTTGTAAATGATGGGATTATCACTCAAGATATACTTGATGAAGTTAATGCTGGAGTAGAAGAGTCAAATGGAGAGACATTTGAGGAAATTATTCTCAAATGGGGGTATGTTTCCGACTTTTTCCTTCTTAGAGCCAAGTCTATGCTTCTAAATATAGAGTGTTGTGATGTGGTTGAAGCAGAATTCGATAACAATATAGTTAAACTTCTCAGCGAGAAACTGGCTCGGAAACACTGCTGTATACCACTGAAGTTCGATGATTATAATCCAAACAAGCTGGTCATAGTTACAGACGACCCGCTAAACCTGGATATTATTGACGATGTACAGACATATACCGGTCTTCAGGTAATTCCTATTCTCGGGCTTAGACCTCGGATTTTTGAGAAGCTCGATCTATTCTATGGAGAAGAAGAAGGTCGATTCAGCTCTGGATTTGCGGCTGATGAGAAAGGGATGACTCAGCAGAGTGCTGATATCCAATACTCATATCAGGACAGTCAAGGTTCAGATGCGATTGAAAGATACGATGTGAGTGAAGAGTGGGCTCATTCAGGCATCATAAAGGCAGGAGATTACTGCTTCCTCAGCTACTGCGTCGGCAATATCGGCGGTACCATAGAAGAGCAGATAAATGGTGCATTTGACCAGATGGAGTCCCGCCTGGCTATGGTTGGCCTGACTCTCGAAAATGTGGTTCAGATGGACTGCCTGTTCAGAGATGTGTGGAATATCCCTGTAATGGAGCAGATCATCAAGCAGAGATTTAACGGCAAGTATCCTGTACGCAAATCGATCCAGACAGAGTTCGCCCATGTTGGTGGCAAGGAGGGACTGCAGTTCCAGGTTGATGCTGTAGCATACTGCAAAAAGTAACGCGCATACCATGAAAATTAAGCGCACATGCCGGCAAAATTAATAGTTGTGAACTTGCCGGCAGAGTGATATTATAGGCATATAGATAAGAAACAAAGGCGTTTCATTCTCTACATTGTAGGGATGGAGCGCCTTTTTTGCATACTTCTAAATTTGGGGATAACAATAGGACGATGGCTTTTCTTGAGCTATATATAAATAATAGGAGGTTACTATGGCGGCGTTTGATAGAGTAAAAAGTGGCATACCGGAAATGGATACAGCCTTTGACAACATCAGACTTGGGGACAATGTTGTATGGCGTGTATCGGATCTTTCAGAGTTCAAACTATTTATGGAACCCTATGTGAAGCAGGCAATAGAGGATAAGCGAAATATTATCTACTTCAGGTTCGCGAGCCACGAGCCTCTTATTGAAGACTGTCCTGAAGTAAAGACGATAAATGTTCCACTTTCCCACAGGTTTGAGACCTTCACCGTAGATATCCATAATGCTATCGAAAAAGAGGGCTACGATGCCTTCTACGTATTTGACTGTCTGTCGGAACTGCAGACTGCCTGGGCTACAGATCTCATGATGGGTAATTTCTTCAGGGTGACATGCCCATTTCTCTTTATTCTTGATACAGTGGCTTTCTTCCCGATCATCCGTGGAAAGCACTCAGTTCAGGCTATCAATAAGATTCTTAATACGACCCAGCTGTTTTTTGATGTATATTCAGACAGCAAAAGTGTTTATATACGCCCTGAAAAGATATGGAACAGGAATTCGGACACCATGTTTCTTCCACATACCTATGATAAGGAGAGTGGAGAGTTCCGGCCTATACTTGACGGCGTAAAGTCCAGCCGATTCTATCAGGCTCTGGGAAGGGCCCAAAGATCAGCAGAAGAGCAGTACTCCGATTCCTGGGACAGGTTCTTCAACCGCACGAAGCTTCTAAGCGAAAATGGTATGGACATCACAGAGGAATGCAACACCATGTGCAGGATCATGATGACTCGTGATGAAAAGATGCGCGAGATGGTTAGAAAGAACTTTACGCCGGAGGATTATTTTGCTGTCCGGGATCATATGATCGGTACTGGAATGATCGGTGGAAAGTCCTGTGGAATGCTTCTGGCAAGAGCCATAATACGAAATAATGAGCCTGATATCAGCGAGGTCCTTGAACCCCACGACTCCTTCTATGTGGGATCAGACATGTACTACACCTACATAGTTGATAATGGGCTGTGGGACCTGAGGATTAAACAGAGAACCGACGAGGGGTACTTTGAGCTTGCAGAAGAATTTGCATCCAAGCTGATGGAAGGAACATTTTCCGATTCCATGAGAGAGCAGTTCGTAAGGATCATCGAGTATTACGGCCAGGATCCGTACATCATTCGCTCCAGCAGTATTCTAGAAGACGGCTTTGGAAATGCGTTCGCTGGCAAATATGAGTCAGTCTTCTGCGCAAACAGAGGCAGTCTGGAGGAACGGCTTGCAGAATTTGAAAATGCGATCAAGATAGTATATGCCAGCACCATGAGCCTCTCAGCCCTTGATTACCGCAAGAGAAGAGGACTCGCAAACAGAGACGAACAGATGGCTCTACTGATCCAGAGAGTATCAGGATCATATTATGGTTCATTTTACATGCCTTGCGCCGCCGGTGTTGGATATTCCTACAGTCCATATCGGATTATGAAGGATACTGACCCGACTGTTGGAATGCTTCGACTGGTCATGGGACTAGGGACTTCAGCGGTAGACAGGACAGAAGGTTCATATCCAAGAATAGTCAATCTCGATATGCCGGAGAAGTCATCATATTCTTCATCAGCAGACAAGCATAAGTTCTCCCAGGGCAAGGCCGAGGTCATCAATATGACGGATCGCCAGCTGGAGAAGCTTTCATATGACAAGATGGAAGCAGATATCCCAAAATACCTGGAGAAGATACTCCTTGAGCACGACTATGACGCTGAGTCCCGCTTAAGGGAAATGGGTCGCCGCCGTGAAGTTAAGTTCATCTCTTGTAAGGGGCTGGTGGCCAATAAAACACTTATGGATCAGATGAAGAGACTGCTTAGATGCATTCAGAATGAGTACGAATATCCCATTGATACAGAGTTTACGATCAATATTTCCGAGAATGGAGAGTACTCCGTAGACCTTCTTCAGTGCCGTCCACTTCAGGTACAGAAGGGCAAGTCAGGAACAGTAGTGCCTTCAGATATACCTGAGGATAGGATACTGCTGGAAAGTAAAGGGGCTTCAATGGGCATGTCCAAGGCCTCTGAACTGGATATTATCGTATATGTGGACCCTGTAAAGTACTATAACATGCCGTATAAGGACAAAGATCTGGTTGCTAAATGCATTGGCAAGATCAACTGGCATTACCGCGACCTGGGAAAACACATGATGCTGATTGTCCCAGGAAGAGTTGGAACAACATCGCCAGAACTGGGAGTTCCAACAGCATTTTCAGATATAAGTGCATTTGACATCATTTGCGAGACAGAAGAGAGCAAGGCAGGATATAACCCAGAACTCTCCTACGGCAGCCACATCTTCCAGGACCTGGTGGAAGCAGAAATCCTTTATACTGCTGTATTTTCCGGGGACAAAACCCTGCATTACATGCCAGAAAAACTAGAAAATTCAAAAGATTTGATCACAGAATTCAGTCAGTCAGAATCTCTGATTGGAATTGTTCATGTATACGATGTATCAGACAGAAAATGTGAAGTATATAATGATGTAGCCAACGAGCACCTGTTAATTACATGTTAGAATTTAAAACAGGTAAATTAATTACAATCTAAATAATACTTAGATACTTTCTGTAATTAATTTACCTGTCTTTTTATTGTATCTTTTAATCTTATTTTTTATTATATAGTGTAATATTTGCAGTTTATTCTTATCAGACTGCAATAA
This sequence comes from uncultured Lachnospiraceae bacterium, assembly GCA_902783605.1. Lineage (GTDB taxonomy): Bacteria > Bacillota > Clostridia > Lachnospirales > Lachnospiraceae > Eubacterium_Q. The sequence continues at coordinate 351 of CACZRU010000244.1, read as the reverse complement.
TATAGCAATTATACAGCGATAGCAGTTCAATATATCTATTCGCATAATGTGTATTTTGCGAACAGATAGTGGCGCATTTTATTTATTATGCCTGCTAAAGCTTAAAATACCAGGATTATTTATAATCAACGCTTTTTAGATCTTCTTTGACAATTCTCGAAAATTCTTCAGTATCATCATTATGAACATAATGGCCGCATCCATCTATTACGTCATATTTTCCGCCAACCATCTGGGCATAATCCACCATATCTGTTACGGCGCACAAGTACTTCTCCGATACGTTCTAAAATCAACAGAAACTTATTCTCGTTCCTGCTGTATTCCTCATAATTTTCCGGAATATTTTTT
>CACZRU010000243.1 GCA_902783605.1 uncultured Lachnospiraceae bacterium | reverse complement strand
AGAGTTTTATTTCTTTTAAGCAAAATCATATACCTCTTCCTAATAAACAATTAAACACGTATGAGCAAAAACACTTCAAGAATCATTTTTGCACATACATAGTTATTTTAACATATTGCGTATCACTGTACAAACACATTATATTTTTTGCAAAAAGTCACTATATTAGTGATTTTTTCGACAATTTTACGCAAAAACTCACTGAGTTCAGCCAAACTCAGTGAGTTTTTAATTTGTCATTTGCATTTTTCAATCAATTTTGCGAATTAATTCTTTGATAATGCTTCCATTTCTGCTCAAATACGATTGCCTGCTCTATATGAATTGCAGACACAACTAACATTACTAATCCTATCGGTGGGAAAAACAAATATAACATCATCGCACGATATACAACCAAGGAGGCACACACCACTTCAACAATAGCACATATTCTGGACATAAACATCTGAATCAGTATTTCACAGGTCGCAATCACAAAAAACATAACGCCAATAAACCAGATAGCTGACTCTATATCAAAATCAATATTTGCTATGTATAAGCGAATACTGTCGATTATAAGCACCGCCAGTATAAAACCTCCTGCCATCCGTATGAAAAATCTCTTATCCTTATAGTCAGGACTTTTTAAAAACTGATCACGACTAAAAGGTTTATTATCGTAATATGTTCCGGCTGATATCTCTGGTTCAATATCCGGATACGGACCAGTGCTTCTATCACTATAAAAGCTATTATCTAAGCCTGTCTGACCACCTGATAAATTATTGCCAGTGATATATCCTGAGCCTTGATCATCTTTATTAGTATAATAATCATTCATAAATATATTAAATCCTATCTATGGTTTCTGAAAAATAAAAGATATTCCTATAAAAGATATTCCTTCGCAAAACCTAAAAAATCAATTTACCTTGATAAAACTATTTCTTAAACAGGTTCTCAAAATACCTTGTCACCTTGCTCGTCCCATCAATATTAACAGCTTTTCCATTATATGTCATATAATCTGCCAGTTTCTGCCAGTTAGAATATACATCATCTGTAAAGGAAACTGTATTATTTTTTTTAGAAGAATTAGAAAGATTATAATGAACAACTATCTTATTATATCTTCTGCTTCCGTATCTGGTATGCATTACCAGACCTGTAATAATTTCACATTTGCTAACATTATTTAGTAATATAGTCTCATTTATAAAGAACCATCTCCGTATAGTGATACTGTTTCCCAGAACCTCTATCTTCTTTCCAACACTTTCAAAAAAAACAAAGAGGAACAACAAGAATATAATAATTATCACTGAAACAAACATATATACTGCACTCGTCGCGCCACTTGCATATAAATCTGAAAAAAGATCACGAAAAAATAAAACAGGAAGAAATGGAAAAATCATAAAAGCTATGATCAGCCCTGCTCGTGCCTTACTATATTCAACAGTAAAAGTTGAAACCGTTGGGCCGGATGAATTGTCGTAGTAATAATCATTCATAAAGTTTGTCATCTCTTTCATAAAGATCAGTTATTCTTCAAGTTATTCATTTTATATTTTTAATCTTTAATTCTTTCTTTATCTTGTTCTTGTTCTTTTTCTTCATCTTTTTCTAAAGAATATTCTTTATCTTGAAATCTGCGTCTGTAACATACAATAGAAACAACAAACAGAATCCACGAAATAACCGTAATAAACATTCCTGCTGTATATCCTTCAGGAGTATAGACCATCCTGATATAGTGATGGCCCCTACTTAATTTTACACCTGTAAAGCCTCGCACAACTGGTATAGTATCCACTGGCGTATCAAGATCGTAAACCTTCCAGCCCTTATCATACGGAATTGTGAGAAGAAGCAGCTCTTCTTCATCAACATCAGTTTCAAAAGAGAAGTCTCCCTCTCTAAAGCTTGTAACCTTAATGCCTCTCTCAGCATAATAATCCAAATAAGCCTGCGCAGCCTGTTCATCATATCTATCAAGATACCATATTACAGGAGTATCTGCTGTGGTTTCAAAATATACTGAAATCTTATCACCTTCATTTAATGCCGGAATTTCCAGCATACCATTGAAAATCGCACCCTGTGCAAATAAATTGTCATTTACAACCACTGATAGATTATCAAAATAAGTTGCCCTCATGTAAAGACAGTATGTTCCAGCTTCTTTCACTGTATAATCTAATTCAAGAACTGCCTCTTCACCAGTGTTCTCTAAATATACAGAATTAGCCATATTTGTCGATGTCTTTACTTCAGCGTCATAAACAGACACTTCCATATCCTGACTCACATCATAAAACACAGGAATATCCGCTCCTGTCGAAAGCATTACAATATTATTAATATTTGAAGCCGTATTATTCTCAGAATCAGGTCTGTAACCTTCCAGCCCCCTTCCAACTACAAAACCTATTGGAAGCGCGGAACTATTCTGATACGCCCTATATTTACCATTTTCATCGGGAGCATATATATTTCTAATACCTAGAAATTGGGATGTAAAAGATGTATACCCTTGATAACTATATTGATTAGTCAGCCCTTTATATCCTAAATCCATCATAGTATATAAAGAATCTCCACTAATTGTTGAACAAAATGTACTTGCTCCTTTTACACCTACATAGGAAATTCCATTTGTGACTACTGGATTTGCAAGTTCCTCTCTATAAAGTATTGCATCTTCACCTGCGCTTCCAGTTTCACTATCGGCTTTTGCATGCGATATATAATCATCCATAGAGTATAGTTCTGACAGATCAATATCTTCTGCCACCTTTCTAAATGACAAAAAGGCACTTCCCATCATCTCTACTATAATACACGTGCATAAGGTTATAAGTATTCCTAGTCGCATATCCTTCAGCCTGTTATATATAAGAATAATTATTCCATACATGGCTAGAATTACCATATTTAAAAGCACAACTGTGGAAGACGCTGTATATCCATCAAAATCAACAAAGATAAAACAGATTACTGGATAGATAACCGCCAATACAACAGCTGGAAGGAGTCTTTTCAGCCTAATGCTCTCGAGGCCTACAAAAACCTCAAATCCCATATCAAGTAAGACAAATATCAGTAAAAATGAAAATCTGTTAGGAATAAGAAATTGTTCATGGAAACCATGCCATATATAATTCAAAACCTTCTCATTCATACTAATAAAAAGAATTAAAATCATTACTATTCTTCTTATTTTGTCAGACAGTTTTATTTCAGCAGAGAAAAGATAGAGAAAAAATAAAATGATAACTATAGATCCTGCATATAAATTTGCATATCCATTAAATCGTGATTTATCTACAATGACAGGTTTTGTAAATATAAACGCCTGTCTCAAAGAATAGAAAACATTTCCAAAAAATCCTGGACTCGGCGCTCCTGCCCCTGATGTCATAGTATGACTAATACCAAAATAGATTACAAATAGCGAAACAGCCGACATGCCAGCTGCTAGTAGAGAACTAAATCCAAATATTATCCCACGTCTAAGAAAATCTTTTACAGAATTATACCTATACAGCACTACAAATAGCACTAGGAAAATACAGATCATATATGCCATGTAAAAATTAAAGAATATAGTAAAGCATAATGACAGAATATATACTATTGGACTCTCGCCTCTAAGGATTTTCTTCAATCCATACATCACTATAGGAAAAAGAATCAGACTGTCCAGCCACATGAGATTCCAGAAATAACCGCAAATATATCCACTAAGACCATAGCATATTGAAAGGGCCAGGTTCATAGCGGTTCTTCCCTTCATTTCCCCATCAAAATATAGTGGTTCTTTTGATAGATAGAATGAAAAGGTTGCTGAGCATAAAGATATTTTTATCATTATGATAATTGTCAATACACCTACTATCTCACATTTTGGAACAAATAATACTAACAAATTCAGAGGACTTGCTAAGTAATAGAAAAATAACAAAAGAAAATTAGCACCAAGTCCCACTTCCCAGGAATATGAAAAATTATGAATTGAAATATCTCCAGATTCCAGTTTTGTCTTCAATAAACTAAAAAAAGGCATATACTGGTCCAGACTGTCACCAATAAGAATCGACTTTTCTCCAAATGGTTCAACTCCAGCTAATACCATTATGATCAGAATAGTAAGAAATGATACCAAAAAAGATATAATGAATATATGTCTTTTTATTTGTTCTTTTATATTTATTTTTTTATCCGTAATTTTTGAATCCATAATAAAAAAATATTCCTAACAATACTTCGTTATATAATAATGCCATTATTGATATAGAAGGCTTAATATATCAATATCATCAGACTTACTTTCATACCACTGGTACAAATCTTTTACCGAGTCTTCCATATCTTCAAATTTATAACCACCAATTTCGTCAATCAATCTATGATTTGAAGCTGTATATTCATTTGCCAGCCCTTCCTTACACGCATAAATAGGAATATCTTTCCCCGAAACAGCCTTTACCATATCCGCTATTTCAATGAGCGATACTCTCCTGCCAGATGTTATATTATAAGTGTGATATCGAGGAGCATTAATATTTATGAAGCTTTCTAAAATCTTGCAAAAATCATTAATATACAAATAATCAAAATAAACATTCTGTCTTATAGTAATCGGAAGATTCTTAACAGCTTTACAGCAGGCTCCAGAGATAAACGTTGTTTTCCAATTCTCATATTTCCCAAAAAGGCCAAAAATCCGGAGATTATAAATGTTATCCGCTCCATATATGCGGGCTTCAATTTCCTGACCAATTATGTATTTCGCTAATCCATATTGAGTTACAGGAATCTGACCACTGCACTGACACTGCTCAGCTTTATCCAGCACTGACTCACTGCCACCTATAAGACTCTCCTCACTTACAGAGCAAATAGGGTATCGCTTATCGTACTCAGCCCCTGAACCAAAGTATATCAATCTACCATACATTTTATGACACTTTGCCAAATTGTGAAACATAAGCAGATCATATTCCAGTTCTTTGGTAGAATCCTTTCCAGAACCAACACGTGGATTATAAATAGCTGTATCTATTACAATATCATAGTAATTTCTACTAAAATAATCAGCCACATCCTTTTCATGTAAAAGATTTAATTCCAAACTTGAAACACATGATACACTATATTCTCTTTTTCCAAAATACTCATAAAGGTTTCGACCAACAAATCCATTTGTTCCAATTATCAATATAGAAGTCATAGCATTATCCTTTTATAATCATGACATTAGATACGTGTACAATATTCAATCACGCTCTATGAATAATTGCCTTATAATGATATAATCAATTGAGAATTTTTACAATTCACAAATTCAAAGTATAAGGAGCCAAATAAAATGTTAAATATAAAAAGCCTCATTTTGAAAGAGAATAAAATACAATCCTTTATAAACATATACCAGGATCATAAATTCCCTGTATTTCTCTTTGGACTTGGAGGCTCCATAGATGTTTATTTAAAACTTTTAATAAAATATAATATTCATCCCGAATATATTATAGATAATAATCCCTCAATAACTAACTCAACGTACAAAAATATACAAATAAAATCTGCTGATATTCTGAACGAATATAAAAGTGCCTATATAATTATTTCTGCACCATCTCATGCAGAAAGCATCATCTCACAAGTAAATAATATTTCAAAGGATTTAACAATAGTACAGTTTGATCCTTCTCTTGAGATAATACAAAATGTCTCTCATGAAGAACGAAGAGCCTTTTATTCACAACACAGTGAAGAATTAAATTCTCTTTATAATCTTCTAAATGACGATATTTCAAAGAACACATTTGAAAAAATAATTGAGGGCGCACTAACAAGTGATAATTACTGTTATAACCAGATTGCAACCAATAACCAATATTTTCCTGATATAATTATGTCCAATCTAAATGAATCAGAGGTTTTTCTCGATGTTGGCGCATTTATTGGTGATAGTTCCATTGAATTCATTAATGCCGTTAATAATAAGTTCTCGAAAATAATAGGATTCGAACCTAAAACAGAAAATATTGAAACTGCACTTTCCCAGCTAAATGATGACAGAATTCAATTCTATCCATATGGCGTCGGAGAGAAAAATGAAACTCTATACTTATATGGAGAAGAAGGGCTTGACGATTTCGCCCATATTTCGGAGGATAAAAATGATAATTATACAGAAATCAAAATCATATCCATCGATAATTTCATAAAAGATTTCATAAATGAAAAATACACTTACATGAAAATGGATATAGAGGGAATGGAAGTTAGCGCTCTTAAAGGGGCAGCTAATACCATTCGGGAATATCATCCGAAACTTGCCATTAGTATTTATCACAAACTTGACGACTTTATTACAATACCAGATACAATTCTATCTATTGATCCTAGTTATAAATTATATATCCGACATTATTGGGGATATTGCGGAACCGATACAGTTCTTTTCGCAATTTAGATTTAAATCATATCCCACATTAATATCGTATCTTCTTCTAAATCTCTCCTTACTGCGCGACCTACAACTATCTCTGCGTATTTAGGAGAGATTCCTTTTCCAGGACGTTTTGGCATAATATCTCTTTCGGTTATAACCTCTCCCGTCTTCATATCTCGAGTAAGTACTAATGATCTTCTTGCCTCTCTTCTTGGAATCTCTTCACAAGGAAGTACTGTTTTCTCATCACTTCCCATTATCATATCTATCCATTTAAAATTATCTATTGCCTTTTTAAAATCTAGAGGATCACCAGCATGATAATGATCATTTCCTTCTAGTGTTTTATCTAAAGTAAAGTGCTTTTCTATAATCTCAGCCCCTAGAATATATGCTGTAGCCAAAGTCAACATATGCTCATCCGGTGCTACATGATCACTGAATCCTACTTTTATATTCGGATATAACCTTTTTAACGTTTTTATAATGTTAAGGTTAGCATTTTCGGGAGCCGTAGGATACGACAAAACACAATGTAGAATTGCTATATCAGTGCATCCAGATTCTTGTAATGCCCTTATCGCTTCGTCAACTTCTGAAATATACGAAGCTCCTACAGATATATACACCGGCTTTCCCTTTGATCCAATGTGCTTAATAAATGGAATATTTGATAAATCTGATGAGGATATCTTATAAAAATCAACCATATCGTATAAGTAATCTGCAGACTCATAATCAAATGGTGTTGATGTAAAATCCATGCCCTTCTTATGTGTATATTCAGCAAGTTCTCTATATTCTTCTTCACCAAAATGATCAAATTTTTGAAACAATTCATACTGTGTCTTTGTTGGTTCTTTGCTTGTATCCCAATATGCAGGTGAATTTTTTGATACTATTGTTCCTGCCTTATAAGTTTGAAATTTTGCACAATCAATTCCTGCCTCATATGCCTTGTCTATATATAGCTTAGCAGCCTCTAATGGAGTGATTCCTAATTCTCTTGCTGTATCGTAATAATTCACACCAATTTCAGCTATCACATATGGTTTATTCATCATTTGCTCCTTATCATTTATAAATAACGCTCCGCACTAATTAATAATTATTCTTCCAAATATTCTTTTTAAATTACCAGGCAGTCTGTCCTCCATCCACCATAAGGTTAACACCTGTAACATATTTTGAAGCTTTTGAAGCTAAAAACACCATAGCTCCTACAAGATCATCTGGGTAACCAATTCTTCCAAGCATTGTCTTAGCTTCCAGCCTATCTTTAAAAAGCTTATTTTCCTGAACATTATCATGTGGAAATGAACCTGGACTTACACTGTTCACTCTTATATTATATTTAGCCAGATAAGCCGCACAGAATTTTGTAAGCTCTACTGTGGCTGCTTTTCCAGCTCCATAATTAGGAGTACTACTAAAAGGAGTATCAAAATAAGTTCTAGGATCCGGAGCACCAACAGCATATAAAGAACCTATGTTAATAATGCTTCCCATCTCACTATTCTTCATAAATGGAATGGTCTCTCTGATAGTTCTAAATGTATATCCTACCGTACCATCTATCCCCTTTTTCCAGTATTCGTCATCCATATCCTCAACATCATTAAGAACACCTGCACCAAGATTAGCAGCCATCGTAATAAGCGTATCAATAACTCCACTTTCTCCTGCAGCTTTCTTAAGCGCTTCCTTTATTTCATCTGTGCTGTCAAGATTACACTCAATATACTCTATTCCTTCATTTATTCGATCATCTTTCGTAATCTTATAATCGATTACAGCTACGCTGGCACCAAAGTCCACAAGGCCTTTTACTATCTCTCTTCCAAGATAACCACAACCACCTGTCACAACTGCTTTTTTTCCACTAAGCGAAAAAATATCACTATAATCCATTTTTGAATAATCCATTTTAGTTTCTCCTTTTAATTCTAAATTTTACTATTTTCTATTTTTTTACACCAATCCCTTTGCAAGTTTTAAACTGCTATACGCATTTTGAATAGGATTAATGTTCTCTATTGTTCCATTTGAAAGAATTAAGTCAACAAAATATGTCATCTCTCTATAGTAGAAATCATCATCCGGAGCAAAACTTCTTACGCTTCCTTCAAGCTGTTTTTCAACAGTTTTCTTATTAAAATCTACAACATATACATCATCTTTTGCATACAGTTCAACTCTTCTGTTAGGTGTTCTTCCAAAATAATCTAGATGAACCTCTACAAGTTTATCCTTATATTCAAATATATAAACTGCAATATCTGGTGCATCCATCTGAAGATTGGAATAGTGTCCTGCAACTCTCTTCACATTTAAAGGTTGACCAAACAGTCCCGTCATATAATCTATGTCATGAAGAGAATCTATATCCACTCCCCCACCTCTGGAAACAAAGCAGCGAAAACTCTTTGTATAATCTCTGCCCTTCTGCCAGTTAGGCATATAACTTGAGAAAATAATTCTTGCAGAATATACATCTGTATTGCTGACAATTTTAGATAATTCCTTATAATAATCCGTAAACCTTACTGGGCAGGCAACATAATATACAGATGTCTCATCCTGAGGAATAATATCCTCAACATTATAAGCTGCATCCTCAAAAATTGGTTTCTCAATAAACATATGCTTACACATATTTCTATACTTTGAAATATTATCATAATGTGTTTTTGTCTCATCAGTAATAAAAACCACATCGTAAAAATCCGAAAGATCTTCATCATTTCGAATTTCTCTTCTAATCATTTTAGATAAATCATCACTTAATTCCCTGTCTGTATATCTGCATACATCAATGTTTAACTCAATACCTTTTTCCTCACATACTTTTGTGAGGTTCCCTACATGCCTGGTTCCTATCGAACCAACAGCCGTAAACAAAACATCCATAGCTCCCTCCCATTACATTTTATAATTATTTAAACTATTAATTCTAAACATTATTGATCAAGCCCATTACTCGACTTCTTCCACTTCTCAGATCATGTGATAATAGTTTATTTTGAAAAGCCTGCCTAATTTTATAAGAGGCTGTTAAGTACATTCTTAGATTACTTTCAATAATATCATCCGCCGGACTAAGTCCTAAGTATGTAAAACCATTATCATTTGAGACAAATCCATGTTTTTCTTCTCTCTCATTCTGTGCAATGGCTATCGTTGGTATTCCCAATAATGCAAGCTCATACCCCGTTCTGCCTCTTGATGTAACTGCAACATCACACTTTGACATTACTTCCGGCATATTATCTACATCATGAAGAATAATCACATTATTTTTTACATATTTTTGCAGATTATTATAATTTGGATTTGCTCTTCCGACCACAACAATAAATTTGAAGTCATTATAATCCTCTTTACTCACAATATCTAAAAGTCTTTCAGTATAATTCTGCGGATCAGCTCCTCCAAATGAAACAAACACCTTTTTTACATTCTCTTTTATACATATAGGTTCATAATATAAAAATTTTCTTCCCGCTATATAGTATTTTTCTCCGGAATAAACTGAAGGAATAAGACTTCTACTGTATAATGCATTAAACACTAAATCAGCCTTAAGTATTCCTTCACCCTCATCTTCAAAATTTACTATCTTCGCCCCAGGAATAGCCTTTTTCAGCCCTTCCATATAATCAATAGTTGTATTAAGAATGTCATTAACAAATAAGCTATATCCCTCTTCATTACATTTCTCAAATAGTTCTTCTTCACTATCAACAGCAATAAGATTATGCTTTGTTTTCCCGAAGACCATAGGATCCGTTTCATTTGAATTATAATATATATCAGGATTCATATATAACTCATCAGCAATTTCCAGTGACCTGTATACATGTCCCATTCCTCTGGTATTATTCCCGTTAACATATATGGCACTTTTTTTCCTCTGCATAATAAACTTAACTATCTGCAGATTTTCGTACGAATCTATACCAAAAGAATCATTAAATGGAATTTCATAAATATCAGTTTTATTTCCTATTCTAGATTTATCTGTAATTATATCTTTCTTAGCTATTAAAAATGCTCCTGTCTCCACATAATTTGCTGGAAGTGAATCTCTATTCACTCTCTCCTTATAATTAGGAACTTTTTTTCCTTCTACTATTGACCAGGAAAAACGCGGATCATTTATTACAGAAATCAGGGTATCTAATTTGTTTTCAATCAAATAATTAATAGCATTATCAAGTGTTTCAACTTTCAGCAATGGTGATGTAGGTTGAAGTGTTACTACAATATCTGAATCATCGTCTTTAACAGTATCATATACAACGGCATCAATAGTTGCACTATCTAAGCTTAATTCTTTACTACGCCATCTAATACCTACGCCCAGCTGTTCGGCTACAGTTTTCACCTCTTCAGAATCTGTTGATACAATAATATTATTAATATATTCTGATTTTAATGCTGTTTTTATAGCATAATAAACCAGTGGATGACCGGCTATTATTCTTACATTTTGATTGGGGATACTTTTTGATCCAGCTCTAGCAGGAATCACAGCAGTTATTTTCATTTTTGTCATTACCTATCTGTTAGTTTTTTAGTATTGTTTTTTTTGTTTTTTTAGTATTGCTTTTTATCATTCTTATTAAGATTAATCAATTCCTTTTCCATTACGGGAACTTTATAAGACACTTTCCTTAATATTGCTCCCACATATTCTCCAATAAGTCCAATAAACACAAGCTGAACCGAACCAAAGAAAAACATTCCCAAAAGAAGAGGTGTAGTTCCAACTGAAAACTCATTCCAGAAAATAAGTTTATATATCAAATATACAACTCCAATAATGAATGATAATATAGCCACAATTAATCCAAAAAAGGTAAGAACTCTAAGGGGAGCCGTTGTTGTTGAAACCATAGATTCCATAGCAAACCCCAAATATTTCTTAAAATTATAGCTAGACCTACCACTTTTTCTCTTTTCCTGCTTGTACTCAATAAACTTAATTGGCATCCCTAATTCCGGAAGAAGATATCGATATTCAACGTCTTCATCCGATTGAACAAGAATATCAACCGCTTCTCTATCATTAAGCCACATGCCTGATATATGCTTATATTGCTTGTTATCAGCAAAAAGATTAATAATATTATAAAATAGTGACCTAAGGCCGTACTTGATTATCCCCTCATCGCTGGCAACCTTTTGTCCATAAACCAGCTTATATCCATCCTCCCACGCTCGTAGATAGGTCGCAATTAACTCTGGAGGATCCTGTAAATCGGAAGCAATAAGTATAACAACATCCCCCGTCACATATTTGAGAGCATTCTTAGGAGACCTCATAGGCCCATAGTTTTTATTGTTTAATATCACTTTAATTCTACTGTCTTCAGAAGCAAGTTTTCTAAGAATATCTTGAGTACCATCTGTCGAATCATTATCTGTAAAAATAATCTCATACTCATAATTCTTCTCATTTTCCATTACTTTACGAATTCTGGAAACCAATTCTTCAACATTTCCAACTTCATTAAAGCAAGCCACAATAATACTTAACTTATGCATAAACACATCCTCAGTTTTTATCGTACATAATATTATTCATCACAATAAATATATTTTTGAATATCCTCATCATCCAGCAAAGGACTCAGGTCATATAAAGATGGAGTAAAGAATTTACCATTATTATCCATTTTCGACTCAAGTCTTGGTCCCCTTATTTCATCAAGCATCTCATAAATTTCCAAAATACAATTGCCCTGATGTTCAATAAACCAATCCAATGACTCTGCTAGCTCATTAACATTTTTACACAATCTATATGGAATCTTAAATGTATTTGCTACATCTTTAAAATCCGGAAAACTCACTCCACTCTCAGGAGTGCACCCATTATATAATCCATCAAAAAATGAATCACATGTTTTTCTAATTCCTCCATATCCCTCATTATTTAGCACGATAGTTTTTATTGGAAGATTATAATGGAAGATAGTCTGAAACTCTTGAAGATTCATCATAAGCGAACCCTCTCCAGTCACGCAATATTGAGGAACATTCGAATTAAATGCTGCGGATCCAATAGCTTCTGTAATATCATCCCCCATCGAACCACATTTATAATTAACAATAACTCTCTGTTCCGGATAATTAATGCCTTCTTGAAGAATACCATGTACAGAACAACTGTTTCCAAGATTGATTACTGCATCCTTTTGAACTCTCTTAATAAATTCTTTCCACATTAACAGTGCCGGCACCCTCTCATCACCTGAAAAATCGCCATGCCTATCAATCATCTCAAAATGTGGGAATGCATCATAAACTTTCCTACAATGTCCTATCCAGCTTTCATCAGCTTCTACATGTATACCTTTTTCTATACTTTTTTCAAAAAACTCTTTTATATCACATACAATACTAAGATCTACATGAAGGCCCGCTTTCTTATGTTCATCTTCCTCCGCATCAACCATAATAAATGAAGCTTTTGGTGCAAATTTAGCAACTTCATGACCTGTTTGACTATATGATAAACTATTGGCTAATACCAATATCAAGTCTGAACTTTCCAATATAAAATTACCAGCTCTTGGACCAATTATTCCTGACATTCCAAAGTATAACTCTTCACCATTATAGTTTACATCAGCTACTTGAGCTCCTCCAACAATTGGAATCTTAACATTTTCAAGAAATCTTCGGTATAGTTCTTCCGCATTACCAGTTCTGATACCTGTACCAGTAAGAATACAAGGTCTTTTGGCATTATCTAACATATTTTGAAGTGATTCTAATTGTCCATCTAAAATATGATGAACACTATAATCTTCTCCATACTCCCCATCAAACTCATGTAGATTATCCGTTTCTACTAATGCTCCTTGAATATCAAGAGGAATATCTATCCATACTGGCCCGCGTCTCCCATCCATGGATATACTTATAGCTTTTTGAATTTCATATTTTATATCTTTCGGTTCCAAAATAGTTTTCGAATATTTCGTTATTTTAGAGACCATATGAATAATATCATTCTCTTGAACACCTCGTACACGAAGCTTCAATCCTGAATAAGGAACTGTAGTTTCATATCGTGGATGACCAGATATTACTATCATCGGAAGATTATCAACCCACGCCCCCTGCACACCATTAATAGCATTTGTTCCACCAGGACCACTTGTAACACAAACAGCAGCAACCTGGCCAGATAATCTTGCATATCCTTCAGCAGCCATAGTTCCTGCTTGTTCATGATGTGTATATATAGTTCTAATCCTGTTTTTCTGCAAATAGAACGCATTGTTAAGGTGCATTGCTCCACCTCCCACAACAGAAAAACAATCTTTTATTCCACATTCGATCAATGTATCAACTACTATATCAGCAACTCTTCTTTTCATAATAATCTCATTTCCCCTGTATAGATTTTGAATATAAAACTTTTATAATTGTACCAAATTTTTGCTATAATATAAAGGTATTTCATTTTTGGCAACATTATTGATTTAACATATTAAAACTGATAAAATTAAACGTGGCATTTTATCAAATCTTAATAAGCGCTTAAAACAAACATTAAAAAGGAATATGTGTTCTAATGAAAAAAAAAGATAGTAATATAATTCTCAGCCTAACATTTATTATCCCATTTATTATAATTATTATATGTATGTATATAGGTCACTTTGCACCTTTTGGAGAAAAGAATATTTTTTCTGCCACAGACCAGGGAGACTTTATCACGTACTATTACGAGATGTATGATACTATCAAGGAACATGGTTCTTTTTTCTATAGCAACACCCTTGTTCCAAACCATGATTTTTCTTCTATGCTTACATATAATTTATCGGCACCTTCGAATTATCTTATTCTTCTTTTTAATAGATCAGCCATTATATCTGTAATAAATATATTATATGCACTTAAACTTTCTCTATCCTGTGCATTTATGTATATTTATTTGAGAAATAAAAAGAATACTATAGACAAGTATAATATTGAGAATACTGAATATGAATATATTCCTAAGCCTTCAAAAGATGAATCAAAGAAAGATTTTGTTATAGGATTTAAAGAAACAAATTCAAAAGTGTTAAATATAATCTTAAATATTGACTGGTGCGCCATTGCTCTATCTATTTCATTTGCATTTACAAATTATATGATAGCCATTGCCTCCAATATCTCCTATCTTTCTTCAATAATGCTTTTTCCGCTTGTTATGCTTGGAGTAGATAAATTAATATATGAAAAGAAGTATAAATACTTTATTATATTTTTTACATTATCAATATTTTGCAATATACATATATCTATTATTAGTCTTATATTTATCATATTTTATTCAGCAAGTAGAAAGTACAAAGATTTTTCAGAATTAGTAAATTCAATGTTATATTTAATTCTTTCCGGAATCCTTTGTTGTTTGCTTTCCGGAATAGTTATAATTAATTCCATAAATGGTCCTTTTTTCAGTGAAGATCTATCTTTAAAATTTCCTGAGTTTTCCATTGGGAATCCTTTCGATTATTTTTGTCAATTACTACCACGAACTTCACTCTCCTTTTATTCTCTATATGGAAAAAATACCGATATTTGTATCGGTGCATTTTTGATTTTCTTTACATTTGCATATTTATTTAATAAACGAATTCACTTATCATGCAGACTATCAAATATAATAATTCTAGTTTTTTATATCAGTGGAACATTTCTCTCCATTTCTAAATACATTTTAAATGGATTTAGTGTTCAAGCCGGACTAAAAGTTCACTTCGGATATATACTTTCTTTCATGATAATTATTATAGCCTATGAGGAGATCTTATTAATTAAGCATTCCTCAACCAAGAATATCTTAATTGCTGGCCTATGTTCAATTATACTTCTGATTTCTTGTATGCTTATCTCAAGCATGTATGAATCAATGAAGATTCTGCTTGTAACTATTGAACTTATTTTTGCATATTTCATCATATCGCTGATATATTCCAACAAAAGCATGAAAAAGGATATTTATTTAATCATAATAAGTATTATTCTGTTATTTGATGTCATTCCTTCCTTTACCATTAATCTTGTCCAGAGCGGCAAAGGATATCTTTCTCAATCCATTAACAGATCGACCCTTTATAGTTTTTATGAATGCTCAAGATATATTCATAAATCATCTCCTGAAGCATCCATTTATTACTATACTTCGTCAAATAAAAGCTTAATCCCAACAGAATATAGCTTTGCCGGATATGACTACATTATTACCAAATCTGAATTAAATGAGAATCCTGCACTGCTTGAATACGTTGACTCATTTTATCTTGGTGATAATCCTAATCCTATAAATATTTATAAGAATAATAGTAATACTGCTGGCTGCATTTTTGATAAATCTATAGAAAGATATAAATATGATAAGAATAACCCATTCCTTTCTACTAATATCCTATCAAGTGTTTACTTTAAACAAGGATATATCTTTTCAGATGCTGCTTTTGATATGTCCATAATGGAAACATCAGATCCGACAGTCAAAAAATTTGTTGTTACAACTGAAGATTCTGGAGATATGTATTTTATGGCCTATGTTACTGTTCATTTGGGAAATGCAGAAGCTCAGGATTCCTTTGACATTGATCAGGTTTCGCCACAATTATCCTATTATGATGACAATAAGACTGCTTCCTTGACATGCATTAACAATACCAATTATTCAGATCTGATCAACAGTATTACTGCTAATAAAAATGACCAAAAGTATTCACTCGTTACTAACAAAAAATGTGTGGTAGATTCAGATAAAGAAGGTTACTATTCTACAGGATTAACAAATAGTAAATCACTTAGCTATTATGTTAATAACAAAAAAGTTGTTCCTGTATCATTTATTGGTGGCAACACCTTAATTCCTGTTAATGCAGGAAGTAATAATATATGTATAAAATATAATCCAATATATCTCATAGCAGGTATTTTGGTATCTATAATAAGTTTTATCATTCTCATAACATATAACATTCAGAGGAATCGCAATGAAAAAAACAATAAATAAACTCACTGATTTTTTAAATGAAAATAAAGTATATGTGCTGACTATCATTATAATGATCACTATTCTTATGATATGTCAGATGTTATCCTATTCAACTCCTTTTGGAACAAACAATCTTGTTTCTGGAGATGGAATACTTCAGGATTATCCGGTTTTTATGCATCGTATGCGTGCAATAAAGAATGGAGAGTTGATAAAATACTTTACATTTGATATTGCTGGATTCTGGGATGTTTACAGAGCTGATACAGTGTATTTTATCTATCATCCATGGATGATAGCTCTATTTTATTTTATTCCACAAAAATATGCCCTGGCACTCTTTAATCTAGAATTTATATTAAATTTTGTTTTTTCATCTGTTGCTATTATATTTTACTTAACACACAAGCAGATTAATCCTATAAAGAAGAGTAATAATTATTTGATATATTTTGCTTTGGCATACGGATTATGCAATTATTCTTTAGCTTTTTTCCAGTACAAATGTTTTATGTTTCTGCAGTATATTCCACTAATTGCTCTTGGTCTGGAACAAGCACTATATAAGAAAAAACCAGCATTATATATATGTACATTAATACTTGCTATGATATTTGATCCATATCATGCATTTTTACTATGTGAATTTCTTGTACTATTATTCTTCCTGATTGATTTTAAATCAATTAAAGATTTTTTTATAAAGGGAATTCACTTTGCTATATATTCAATAATTGCTGCTCTTCTATCTTGCATAGAACTTCTTCCATTTTTATTCTCGATAGTAAGTGAATCCGCGTATAAAGAAGCTGATAATGAACGAGCTTCTCTATTTCATTTCTTTGAATCATTTGTAAAAGTTTTTTCAGATTATTATCTTGGAAACAAATATATACCTGTCAGTGACTATACCTATAAATCAGGAATATATTGTGGACTATTTATTCTAGCTCTTATTCCAATATATATAATGACAAAACAGATAAAAAAATCATTACGTATCCGTTATATAGCGATACTTGTTTTATTATTCATAAGTTTTAATAACGAACTTCTAAACTATATATTCCATGGATTTCACTTTCAATCTATGGTTCCTAATAGATATGCAGCATTTTATATCTTTATTT
>CACZRU010000242.1 GCA_902783605.1 uncultured Lachnospiraceae bacterium | reverse complement strand
GATACCCATGTATTCATTATGGACAGATGTATACTCATTTCGGAATTGCTACTTCGGATGTCATCAAATATTTAGATAAAGGTGAATATGATAAATCAAAACATGCTGTTCAAAATGATATCGTTATGGCAGTAACTAGTGAAAATGTAGAAGATGTTTGTTCGTGTACTGCTTGGGTTGGTGAGGATGAAGTGGCAGTAAGTGGTCATACTGCAATTATTCATCATAATCAAAATGCTAAGTATTTAAGTTATTATTTCCATACAGACCATTTCTATAACCAGAAGAAAAAACTTGCCCATGGAACCAAGGTTATTGAGGTGACACCAAGTAAACTGTTGGATATTATTATTCCTCTTCCAACAAAGGAGGAACAGGATAGGATAGTTGGCATTCTTGATAGATTTGATGAACTGTGCAATGATATTTCTGATGGCCTTCCTGCAGAAATAGAAGCTCGCCAGAAACAATATGAATATTACAGAGACAAGTTATTATCATTTAAAGAGAAAGAGGTATTATAGTGGCAAAAGCTAAGAAATATGTTATCAGATGTTTTGGACGTTCAGTAGAAATGTCAAAAGCAAATAGTTCTACACTAATATACAGAATTCCTTATCAGAATCTGAATAGTAAAGAAGAATTATTTAAAATTGATAATCTGTTTATTGTATACATTCTTTTTGGAAAAAATGAATCTGGTAAGGATGTAATATATGTTGGTAAGTCAAAGAATGGCTTGAAGAACAGACCTACTTCTCACGAAGATAAATATGATAAGTGGACTTATTGTTATGTTCTTACACAGTTTAAGGAAAGAACATTCTTTAATGATGGAACCATTCAATATCTTGAAGATACATTAAACAAGAGAATTACAGATCTTGGCTATTATGAGAATACTACTAAACAGACAACAACAGGTACAGCCAATACGAGTGATGAAGAGGATTGCAATGAATATCTGGAAGAAGCTTATCAGATGCTGGATGCATTAGGGTTAGATTTAATAACATATCGTGACGATGAGGCTTCAGAAGAGTTGGAATCTGTGAATGATGATAGCTCTAGCACAGTTCCTGATGGTATATATAAATTGAAGAGAAAGATTAAGAGAGCAGGAATTGTAATTCAAGCTACCATGCAGGTTACAAGTGGCAAATATATTGTTTTAAAAGGAAGTATGGTATGTGAGAATGAAGGACCGGGACTTTCAGATAATATTATAGAAGCAAGAAAGTCAGCTACGATTATAGAGGGAAAACTGTATGCAGATGTTGCATTCAATTCTCCGTCCGCTGCAAGTCAGTTTGTTATTGGTGCTGCAAGTAATGGATGGGACAACTGGAAATGTGATGATGGCAGTTCTATAGATAAGTTTAGAAACTGAATAGTGCCGGCACTGATGGCACAATTATAATAGATGGAGGATTAATGGACGAGATAATACAATTTGATGAAGAATATAAAAGTTGGATTAAAGATATAAGCCAAAGATACAGGGACTGCCAGATTAGGGCAACAGTTTCGGTTAATAGAGAGCTGATTTCGTTCTATTGGTCACTTGGAAGGGATATATTTGAAAAACAAGCAGATTCAAAATGGGGAAGCGGATTTTATAAGAGATTAAGCCAGGATATGAAGGAACAATTTCCTAACAGTACTGGTTTTTCAGTTAGAAATCTTCGGTATGCTTCTAGTTTTTATTGTTTATATTCCAATAATACAAATGTGCCACAAGCTGTGGCACAATTAGAAGAAAATGCAGAAGATACAAATGTGCCACAGCTTGTGGCACAAATAACAGAGGAGGATATTTTCTCGGTTCCCTGGGGACATCATCGCTTAATTATGGATAGATGTAAGGGGAATAGCGATATGGCTGCATTCTTTGTAAAGAAGATAATTCAGAACAACTGGTCAAGAAGTGTGTTATTAAACTTCTTAGATACAGATTTGTATGAAAGACAGGGGAAAGCTATTTCTAATTTTCAGTATTCCTTACCAAAACCTCAAAGTGATTTGGCTCAGGAAATGACAAAGGACCCATATAATTTTGATTTTCTTACCATTAGAGAAGACTATAATGAGAAACAGCTAAAAGATGCACTTGTTGATAATGTAATTAATTTTTTGCTTGAACTTGGAAAGGGTTTCGCTTTTGTTGGAAAAGAGTATCCTTTACCAATTGAAGGAACAGAAGAATATATAGATTTATTATTTTACCACCTATGGCTACATTGTTATGTTGTGGTAGAAGTTAAAATCAAAGCGTTTAACTCGAGAGATATTAGTCAAACTGCTACATACGTTGCTATTGCTGATGACCTAATAAGAAAAGAAGGGGATAATAAAACGATAGGTCTTATTATCTGCAAAAGTAAAAATGATGTTTTGGCAAAGTATGCAGTGGGGACCTCTAATGAACCTATAGGAATATCAGAATATGAATTATCAAATCTACTTCCTACTCCAGAAGAGATAGAACAGAAATTAATGGGTGTAGATACAAGCGAGGAAGATTCTGAAGAATAATATATCTTATCTTATGATTATCTTTTGAAATTATGTAGTAATTGTCTTTGGAACGACGAAAATCAAGAATTCTAAAAGGTTTATATCTTTTGAATGTATCCGCAATTATATACAGAACAAATCGCCCACAACTTGTGGGAAATTGGCGAGGTGGTTATTTTAACTTTCCGGTAACTTTCCAAAATGAAAAAAGGATAAAATATGAACAGTACATACAACATAGTTCTCTCAACTAATGAGAGCACAGTGGTAACGGAATATGTTCCGGAGAAAAAGCGTTCCGATGCTTATCAGAGTGAAGCTGCACTTGAGGATGCATTTATAAAAATGCTTTCTGAACAGGGTTATGAATATCTGGAGATTCATGATTCTAGTGCGCTGATTGGTAATCTTAGAAAACAGATTGAGAAGTTGAATAATTATCAGTTCTCAGATAAAGAGTGGGACAGCTTTTATAAGTCAAAGCTATCCAACCCAAATGAAACGATAG
>CACZRU010000241.1 GCA_902783605.1 uncultured Lachnospiraceae bacterium | reverse complement strand
TATATAATACATAATGTATAAAAGTGCAAAAAAAAATTATAAATGAGGTTTAGAGAATGCTTCGTTATGAGGATATTCAGGATATTTCGGATGGCAGAAAATATACAAAAAATGATAAGGCGCTTCTAGGAACAAATGGGTGCAAAGGCTGTAGTCATTGCTGTGAATCTGATATGGGAAGGTCTATAGTTCTTACTCCGTTTGATGTATATGAAATCTCCCGAGGGACTGGGAAAAGTTTTGACCAGATGCTGGTGGAATTCCTTGTGGAGCTGTCAATGATTGACGGGATAGTGCTTCCTCATCTGAAGATGGATCAGGGATGTAAATTCCTTGTTGAGGGAAGGTGCAGCATACATCAGTATCGTCCGGGAATATGCAGATTGTTCCCATTGGGGAGACTTTATGAGGACGGATCATTTTGCTATTTCCTTCAGAAAAATGAATGTGTTAAGTCCAGCAGAACGCCAGTAGTTATCAGTGAATGGCTGGGTATAGAGAGACTTGAGGAGAATACAAGGTTTATTAATAAATGGCACAAATTCCTGCAGCTTGAGATGAAGAAGGTGGAAGAACTTCGAACTATGACAGGCTTTGAGGTGAAGAGGCTGAAAGAGCTGGATGAAAAAAAACTTGAAGAGTATTCACAAGCGATAGATGATCATGAAAGATATGATGAACTGGGGTGCGAGGAATACCGAAGTGCCAAGTGTGAGGAAATGCAGGAGGATTCAGAGGACAGGATTAAAGATATTATGAAAGAATGTCTTTCAATATTTTTTATGCAACCCTATGATACGGAGAAAGACTTCTATGAACAGTTTGAAAGCAGGATGAAGACAGGGATTAAAAGGCTCAGGGAATTGTCTTTTTAAATTATGATTATATGTAAAAACATTTCTTTATCACAATAGAGAAATATGAGTGAGATTTTGTATAAGATATAGAAAAAGACTTATATGAATAATAATAAAAGAATAAGAGGTATATAGTTTTACAGATGGCAGAAACAGTCTCGGAAAATAGAAAATGTCTGGTTGCGATGAGTGGAGGTGTCGACAGCTCAGTTGCTGCATATCTTATGAAGGAAGAGGGATATTCTCCAATTGGAGTTACCATGATGCTTCATGATCAGGATGCAACCTATACAGCAGGCACGCATCTTTGCTGTACTCCGGATGATATAGAGGATGCAAGAGTTGTATGCTCTTCTCTGGGGATTCCATTTTATGTGGTTAACTTCATGGAGGGGTTTAGAGAGAAGATTATTGATACATTCATTGAAACCTATCTCCGAGGTGAAACTCCAAATCCATGCATCGACTGCAATCGCTATATGAAGTTTGGCAGGCTGTTTGAGATGGCTGATGAACAGGGCTGTGAAAAAGTTGTAACTGGTCACTATGCCCGAATTGAATATGATGAAGCCAGTAAGAATTATAAGCTGAAGAGGGCAGTGGATCCGACAAAGGATCAGACCTATGTATTATATTTTCTTAGTCAGCAGCAGCTGGGAAGACTTTACTTCCCATTGGGGGAATATGAGAAGAGTCATGCGAGAGATATTGCTGAAGAGCAGGGGATAATAGTTGCGAGAAAGCACGACAGTCAGGATATCTGCTTTGTTCCAGATGGAGACTATGCTGGATTTATGGAGCGGGAAGCACCTGAGAGGGTGAAAAATGCTCTGGATATAAATCAAGAAATAAATCAAGCAAAAGCTCAAGCAAAAGCTCAAGAAAAAACTATAGAAAATAATTTTTCCAAAGCTCTAAAAGATAATCTGGGTGAAGAAACCTATGGTATGTTTATTGATGTGGACGGAAAAATACTTGGACCTCATAAGGGCTATTACCATTACACCATTGGCCAGAGAAGAGGACTTGGAATTCCAGCAGCGGACAGGCTGTATGTGGTTGACATAATCCCAGAGACTAATCAGGTGGTACTTGGTTCAAATGATGATCTGTTTACAAGAAGAGTTGACGCAGTAAATTTTAATCTCATAAGTATGCCTGAAAGCACTGTACCGAAATGCACTGTATCAGAAGATAAGGAAATCAGTGAGATTGATGTT
>CACZRU010000240.1 GCA_902783605.1 uncultured Lachnospiraceae bacterium | reverse complement strand
CTTTGTCATCATCTTTCCAGTCGTCATCGACTTTCTTGTCATCATCTTTCATGTCATCGTCTTTCCATATATCATCATCTTCCAATTCGTCTGCATCTTCCCATTTTACTTCTCCCCATTCAATATCATCTTCCCAATCATCGTCGTCATCCCAGTTAACACTATCAAAATAGTAGGGATCTGCGAAACATAGCAACGATTTTTTTACAACTTTATCCGGAATCTCAGAATTACTCTCCTGAAATGCTTCAGCATAGTCATCCCATATTTGATAACCCTCTGCTCTATCACCATTCCAAAGGCAAGTTATCTTCCTCTCTGTTTCGGATTTATTATAGGCAAGATACTTTAGTTTATTAAATCTAAAGCTATAGTAATCATATAATTTAGTACCACCAAACCTCTTATCTATTTCAAACTCGACGTTTTTGTTATTTGCAAAATCATAATTTTCATCTTTGCTGTACACTTCACAAAAATCATCAACCGATTTTTTAATGAACATATCCTTTAATTTTTGCTCATTTTCATTATTAAGTTTAAATGACGGATCCTTAACTTCTTTATTAATGCCATATTGGGTACAATCAAATTTATATTTTTCTACCCACCTGGCAAGTACAACACTAGGACTGTTCATATACTTAAGGTCTTTTAATATGAGAAGAATTAAGTTATCCTCTGGAACACTTTTCAAGCATTCCTTCGATACTGACGGATCTATAGAAGAATTCATCCATAAAAAAGCCTTGCCCAGATCACTACAATAAGCGCTCCCTTTCGAGTAAACTTTGAAAATGATATCCATCATATCATTTATCAGATTTAAAACATTATATTCTTCAAATTTCTCCTTCAAGAAAAAATTATGAGATTCCCAAGGAAAATATCTCATTTTTATAAAAACTGGATAGTTATATTTCTCTTCGATTTGTTCGTAGGTGAGTCCAAGAATAAAATGATCATATGTAATAACAGAAACCATACAGGTGCCAAGAATTTGCTGCGCTTCTTCGCTCAATGTGTGTGCATGTGAAAGGTCATCTTGATATTTAGCGTGATAAAAGAAAAGTTCTTCATAAGCGACTGCATCTGCTACTATCTTTAACTTAGATCGATCCGAGCCCGGAAAATAAGTTTTACTATAAACTGGTCTTGTTATCAGATTCTTATATGAAAGTTCTCCCTTTAGCAGTCCGTATACAATATCATAACCCACATCTCCATAGAAAAGTCTTGCAATCTCTCTAAGCATAAGAGCAAAAACTATATCTCTTCTAGTTCCTTTAAAAACTTTATTCTCAGCAGAATAATAGGTGTCAATCAAAGGAAATACCTTCTTCAAAAAATCAACTTCCAAAGATAACAAAAGAGACCCCAGACGATCTAAATCTGTATCGTCCGTGTCTCCTTCTATATTTGATAATTCAATTCCACAGTCAATTATCTTCTCAAGTTTATCATCACAACGCATATTACACCCCCATTATGCCTTCTGCATGTTAATTGCATCCCCCAATCTTTCAACATCAGGAGAGGTTCTTATAAATCGTTCCCCACCAAGAACCAACCCCGATATATATTTATTTTCTGCTCTCTTCATCCTGAACCATGATGTACTCTCCTGCAAGTCCGGCTCCGGCTGCAACTACATTTTCTGGTTCATCGGATATGACAGCTCTGATTCCTGTTTTGTCATAGATCAGTCTGTCCATTCCATATATAAGGCTGCCTCCGCCTGAAAGAAGAATTCCTTCCTTTGCTACGTCGGCAACTATCTCAGGTTCTGCCTTCTCAAGAACCTGTGTTATTCCATCTATTATCTGACTAGTTATTTCTTCCATAGGTTCAACAGTCTCATTTGCGCTGAGATCCAGACGAACAGGAAGTCCATTTACCATATTCTTTCCTTTTATTTCGTAGGAGCTGTCGACCTTACGATAGACAACACTGGCGATTTCTATCTTTGCGTCCTCTGCTGACTGCTCACCCATCTCAATGCTGTACTTACGACGAACATATCTGGAAATAGCCTCAGTAAAGTCATCCCCACCGACTTTAAGGGATATTCCATATGAGATATCGCCTGCTGAGATTACTGCTATGTCAGTAGTTCCACCACCGATGTCAACAACCATGTGTCCCATTGTTTCCATGATATCAACACCTGTACCAAGAGCAGCAGCGATCGGTGACTCAAGAAGGAATACTTCCTTTGCTCCGGTCTTAACGATAGCATCTTCAACCGCCCTTCTCTCAACCTCAGTGATTCCCTGAGGAACAGCAACGCAGATGTTTGGTCGTCCAAGAATCCTCCTCTTACGAAGTGCATTCTTAACAAAAGCCTTAATCATTCTTTCTGCAAGGGCATATTCAGAGATAACACCATTCTTGATAGGCTGTGCAACTATAACATCCTCACCCGTCTTACCAAGCATCTTCTTTGCCTTCTTACCAACGGCGATAATCTTCTTTTCCTTCTTCTCATAAGCGATAACCGAAGGCTGATTGATAACAATACCCTTGTCTCTCATATATACAGAAACCTTAGAGGTTCCAAGATCAATTCCAATATCTATACGGTACATAATTTCTCCATTTTATCTTATTTTTCACACTTGATTATTATATATCATTGCACATCCAAATGTCATCTATTTATTGCAGTTTTGTGTTTTCTTGCTTGCTTTTACTTCCTGCTTTCTTTTCTTTTTTATTTTCTTTCTTTTTTATATTTTTACTTTTTTGCTTGCTTTCCGGCGTTCAGTGTGCATGATATGATTCAATTCAGTCTGTCGGCACCCTTTTTCTCTTATCTATCAAAAGCAAGTGTGCATGATACGATTCACTT
>CACZRU010000239.1 GCA_902783605.1 uncultured Lachnospiraceae bacterium | reverse complement strand
ACTTGCTCCAGGATTTGTTCCAGGATTTATTCCAGGATTTGCGCTAGCCCCTGATCCAAAGTCTGATCCAAAGCTCGCTCCAAAACTTCCGCTGCTTCCAAAATCACTTATTCCATTAGAGCCTGTACTAGACCCTGTATTAGCCCCTGCACTAGAACCCGCTCCAAAACTTCCGCTGCTCCCGAAATCACTTATTCCACTAGACCCTGTATTAGAGCCTGCACTAGCGCCTGCACTAGAACCTGCTCCAAAACTTCCACTGCTTCCGAAATCGCTTCCTCCTCTGAAAGAACTATTATTCGGCTGTGGCGTTGGCGTCGGTTGTGGTGCTGGAGTTGGTCGAGGTGTTGAAGTCTGCTGTGGTGCTGGATTTGAATTTGACGTAGAACCACCAGTACCATCATTAATATTAACCAGATATTTTGCAGTGCCTTCTGCCTTTAAATCCAGTTTTGTCTGACCAGTTTTGGCTATAATAGTTTGTTCAATAATATTTGTACCATTTTTTACTATCTCTATTTTTTTGTCGCTTCCAGTTGTAATAACAATATTTCCACTACAGCCAACAACTCTAGGTCTAAAAACTATCACATTACTTTGCTTATCTTCTGTAACATTGAAATTATTTATCTTATATATTGGTCTTCCATCCACTCTATACTCAAGCAGATTTTTGCTTTTTCCGTCCACCTCAAAATAAATGGTAACATCCACTTCTTTTGATTCGATTTCATTTAGAAAATATAGTTTTATATAATCTTTTGCAAACAATTCAAATTGCATATCACTTAAGCTCCGCTTTCTTTTTTAATTCTTTCCAGGTTTCCAAACCATGTTTGGATGGAACACCCACCATGTATATATTATTTGGTGTAACTTTTATTTCCAAATTTCGCTTATTACACTCAACGTAGTATTCGTTATAAATATCTTTATATCTATCAGTCAAGGTTATTATCCTTTGATTTTCCGATCCTCTATAAGGACGGCCATCATCTTTAGACTGATCATATCTTCCATCGATCAATATATCTATTTGATTCAAAAATTTTTTTACAGATTCATCATTTTCGGCTTTACTCTGAAGTTCTTCCAATGTGAATCCAGAATAAACTATAACCCCATAATCTCTTTTTTTTCTTATTTCAGCAACCATATCATAAAGAGCTTCAGACTGAAGAAATGGTTCTCCACCACTTATAGTAATCCCTTCAGTTCCTTCCAGCGAAGAAAAATGATCGGCTAGTTGATACAGGTTAACTATATTAGGAGCTTCTCTGTTCATTTCTTTCGCTATACACCCTAAACAATCAAAACAGCACCCTCTTACCCATAGGGCGCTTCGATTATAAGGTCCTAACACTTTTGTTTCATCAACATAATGCGAAATACTTAATTCATTCATGCTTTTTGACAACAGACGAGAAAACCTTTTTCAGGTTTTCTCGCTATTCTCCATACTTATTATGCGTTAAGCCCAAAGTTCCTTACTAAAGCAGCCAGTCCCCCCTGGAAACCAGAACCTACGGCATTAAATTTCCACTCACCATTTTTTCTATATATTTCACAAACAATGAGCGCAGTTTCGATAGAAAATTCCTCTTCCAGATCAAACCTGATCTGATCTTCACCATTTACGTCAAATTCATTTGAAAGCTTAGCAACTCTTATGTAGGCATTAGAAACCTGACCAAAGTTCTGTCTTCTTTCCTGTCCCTCAAATATTGTTACACAGATTGCTATCTTTTCAATTTCTGGCGGAATCTTTGAAAAATCTATAATGATAACTTCATCGTCTCCACCTGAACCACCAACCAGGTTATCTCCCTTATGCTCGATACAGCCATTTCTACCAACTAAATTATTGTAGAATATGAAATCTTCATCTCTAAGACACTTTCCATTTGCTCCCAAAAGGAATGCAGTAGCATCAAGATCAAAATCATAACCACCATCATATCTGTTCGTATCCCAGCCAAGACCAACCAGCGCAAGTCTCATCGAACTATCAAGTGAAACTCTTTGTCCTTTTTGTAAATTAACAGCCATACCTTATCCTCCATCATGCTATAAGTAGTTTTTATTGATTAGTTTTACAAACTAATTATACATATTTAATAATGCCTCAAGTCCGCCCTGATATCCAGCGCCTACAGCATTAAATTTCCACTCACCATTTTTCTTGTAGATTTCACATACTACAAGACTAGTCTCTATCGAGAATTCTTCTTCCAGATCGAATCTAAGCTGCTCCTCACCCTGGAGATCAAATTCATTAGCTATTTTCGCTACTCTTACATAGGCATTTGAAACCTGTCCAAAATTCTGCTTTCTCTCCATAGCATCGTGAATAGTTACACAAATAGCTATTTTGACAGCATCTGGAGGTATCTTTGTGAAGTCTATAACAATAACCTCGTCATCACCATCTCCAGTTCCATCAAGATTATCTCCTTGGTGGATAACTGAATTATTTGGACCTTTTAAATTATTATAAAAAACAAAGTATTCGTCAGATGGGATTTTATCCATAGCATTCAGCATAAAAGCAGATACATCAAGATCAAAATCATACCCCCCATCATATTTATTTGTATCCCAGCCAAGTCCCACAAGTGCCATGCTTATAGAACTGTCCAAAGATACCCTTTGTCCTTTTTGTAAATTGATTGCCATCTTTTATCCTCCGATATTTAATGTCTTGTTTTTAAAATATTACTCAACTTCCAATCCATAGCTTCTTACCAGAGCAGCTAATCCACCCTGATATCCAGCTCCAACAGCATTAAATTTCCAAGCACCATCTCTCTTGTAAATCTCACAGACAACAACTGCCGTCTCTATAGAAAACTCTTCATCAAGATCGAATCTTATCTGGTCTTCACCTGCCATATCAAACTCATTTTGAAGTTTTGCTATTCTGATATAAGCATTCTGAACTTGACCAAAATTCTGTCTTCGTGCCTCATAATCATCAATCGTTACACAGATAGCGAGTTTTTCAATTTCTGGAGGGAGTTTTGTGAAGTCAATGATTATATTTTCTCCGTCTCCTCCACCTACTCTATTGTCTCCCTGATGAACAACTGCCTGATTTCTACTTTCCAAATTACCATAGAATATAAAATCTTCATCACGTGTACATCTTCCATTTGCATCTAATAAGAATACTGAAGCATCCAGATCGAAATCATAAGCTCCATCATATTGATTTGTATCCCATCCAAGATCAACAAGTGCAAGCTTCATAGACTCATCAAGAGTAACTCTTTGTCCCTTTTGTAAATTTACAGCCATAACTTTCCTCCTTTTACCTATAATAAGCTGTGAAATCCAGCACCTTACTGCATTTTTGAACCGGCTGACCTACTGCATTAAATTTCCACTCATTATTATGCTTATAGATTTCTCCGACTATCAGCCCTTCCATACCATTGTAGTTTTCAGAAAGATTAAATCTGCATATCTCATTATTATTATCAAGATCAACAAGCCTGATATATGCGTTACGGATCATACCAAAATGCTGTTCTCTTTCCTTCGCATCAAAAATATTGACAACAAATACTATCTTTCCATATTCTGGGTTAAGTTTACTTAGATCAACCATAATCTGCTCATCGTCGCCCCCGCTTCCGCCAACAAGGTTATCTCCCTGATGAACTACTGAACCATCCGGAAGCTGGAGGTTACCATAGTAAACCATATCTTTATAATGACCACCATTATCGCAAAGAAGTGCGCTTGCATCGCAGTCAAATTCAAAACCTTTTTTTCCAAATAATCCACCAAGCACGCCTTTAGGTTTTTCGGCTTCATCCCATCCAAGAGCAACCATGATATGCTTTAGTCCAGAAGCACTGCCACCCTTAGTCAGGTCAATCTTCTGGCCCTTTTGTAAATTTATGCTCATAATTTCCTCCTAAATATATAGCCCTACCATATTATCAACTCTGCTGGCTTCCTGAACAGGCTGTCCAATAGCGTTGAACTTCCATTCACCGTTATATCTATAAATCTCAGCAACAACCAGTCCACTCATTCCATAATAATTATCCGACAGGTTAAATCTACATATTTCCTGACCATTATTAAGATCCACAAGACGAATAAACGCATTTTGAATCATTCCAAAGTGCTGTCCTCTTACATTAGCATCATAAATATTTACAACAAATACTACCCTTGCTACATCCGAAGGAATACGGGTCAGATCAACCATAATCTGTTCGTCATCACCGTCTCCACCACCTGTAAGATTATCTCCCATATGTACTATTGCGCCACTCCAGTGACTTAAATTCCCATAATAAACCAGGAAATCTTCTGCCTTATTGCCATATATTCTTCCATTAGCTCCTAGCAGGATAGCTGAAGCATCACAGTCTATATCCTGTGGCTGCTGAGCTTTAAACATACCAAACAGACCACCTGACTGAGGTTTCTGTACCTCATCCCAGCCTAGTCCAACCATAACACCAGTTAATCCTCTTCCGCCCTTTGTAAGATCAATCTTTTGACCCTTCTGTAAATTAATAGCCATAATAAGTACCTCCCCATATACTTTATTTTTTATTTACAATTAGTTTTCTTATTAAGTCTACTGGTATCATTGTAAATGCCAGTAAGAATACGATTCCCCATCCAACTATACCAAATGGTGTACAGCTGAACATACTTCCAATCCACTGAAATGGTTTTAATGGAATGAGTGCTGCATTTACTATGCAGGCCTGTACAAGGAATATTGTGATCCAGACTTTCATAAATCCCGGATTATCCTTCAATCCCTTAAATATTCCGAAGCCCTCATCTCTAACATTAAATCCATTGAACAATGAACTTAAGATAAATAATACAAAATATGCTGTATATAACTTGTCATCTCCACCTAACAATTCATTAAAGATTGGAAGTTTCAGGAAAACAAAACTGATTATTGTAAGCCATGCCGCCATGGTAAGTATCTGTCCTGCCATCGCCTTGCTTATAATACTCTCATCTCTTCTTATAGGCTTCTGCTTCATATATTCTTCAAGAGCAGGTTCATTACCCAGCATAATGGCTCCAAGACTATCCATTACTAAGTTTACAAATAACAGATGTGTAACCTTTAACGGCTCTATTATTCCTAAAAATGGACTGATTGCACAGACAACAACTGCAGCAACATTAATTACCAGCTGGAACTTACAGAACTTCAGAATATTTCTATAGATTGTTCTTCCATATAAGATTGCATCCTTTATAGACTTGAAGTTATCATCTATAATTACAATCTCTCCTGCTTCTTTGGCAGCTTCTGTTCCACTACCCATCGCAAAACCAACATCCGCTCTCTTAAGTGCCGGCGAATCGTTAACGCCATCACCAGTCATTCCAACTACAAGATTCATCTCCTGGCAGAGTCTTACCATTCTGGACTTATCAGTAGGTAATGCTCTAGCAATAACCTTGATATCTTTAATAATTTTCTTAACTTCATCATCTGACATACTGTTCAGCTGTGCTGATGTAAGTACTCTGTCAGTATCACTTTTTATAAGTCCTGCATCCTTTGCAATTGCACTTGCTGTTTCAAGTCTGTCTCCTGTAATCATAACAACCTGAACGCCTGCCTGCTGAACTTCTGCAATCGCACTCTTTGCCTCAGGTCTGACATCATCTCTGATTGCCACAAATCCGATTATAACAACATCATCATTAATGCTATTCTCAGTAAATTGATCATTTGAATAACCAAATGCAAGAATTCTCATTGCTCTGGAAGCATATTCATTTATCTTTTCATTTACAACATCCTGAAATAGTTCAACTTCATTTCCATCTGCATTTAAACATTTCTTAGCACGATCCAGGAATCTTTCAGGAGCACCTTTATACAGAACCTGCTTAAGTTCTAAAATTTCAACCTGACTAAACTTGTTAGTAGAATTAAATCCCTGCTGTTTTCCTACGCTGTAATCTGTTTCTTTATTTGTATCCACTGCAAGGAAACGATACATATCTTCGCCAAGGAATCTCATAAGAGCCTGATCTGTTGCATTTCCACCGATGACTCTATGATTTCCGTCATACATCGAAGATGAGTTCTTTCCAATAGCTATATCTAAGAGTCCTTTGAGCTTGTCATGATTTTTTAATTGATCAAGAGGAATTGATGTTCCATCAGCTGTGAAGAATTCAACAACTTCAAGACTTCCCTTAGTAATTGTACCCGTCTTATCACTAAACAGAATATTAAGTGATCCTGCAGTTTCAATACCTTGAGCTTTTCTAACTAATACGTTGTGATCAAGCATTCTGCTGGTATTCTGCATAAGTACCAAAGATATCATAAGAGGCAGACCTTCAGGAACTGCACATACTACGATCAGAATTGCAATTGATACAGCTTCGATAACCTGCATCAGTATTTTGCTCCATCCCTGAGCTAAATACTCTGAAAAGCCACCAGCACTGATAATAAAGAATCCTATATAGAAAACTACGATTACTACTGCTGACACATAACCGAAAACTGATATCTGTTTAGCAAGCTTAGAAAGCTTAACTTTAAGCGGTGAATCAGGCTCATCCTCCTGCATCTCCTCAGCCATCTTTCCCATCATGGTCTTGAGGCCGACCTTTCTAACATCCAGGACGCCTTCACCGTCAAATACTACTGCTCCTCTGAAAAGCGAGTATTCATCCACAAATATATCACCTGTGATTTCTTCAACAAATTCTGTAGATTCACTTGTGGCAACCTTGCTGCATTCCTCAGCCTCACCATTTAAAACTGAGTTATCAACTCTCAGATCACCATCTACGAGGATTCCATCAGCAGGTATTTTATCTCCAGACTGGAGAAGCACCTTATCTCCAACAACAACATCATCAATTTCAATTACAGAAATAAGTCCATTTCTGCAAACCTTACAGGTATCCTTTTTAGTGCTATCTTTCAGCTCTCGATATTTCGTATCACTGGCAACACCTGTTTTGGCTGTAACAAATGCCACGATAAAAATAGCAACAATGGTACCAATCGGTTCATATATCTCCGCCTGTCCCATGAAAAACATAATAATGAGTATTACTACTATTACTATAAGTATTTTTATCATTGGGTCACTAAAAGTTTCCTTGAACTCATCCCAAAACGTCGTTGGTTCTGAATCAGGTATGACGTTACTGCCATATTTCTCTCGAGATTTTGCAACCTCATTGTCATTTAATCCTTTATACTTCATTTAACTCCTCCATGTTTTTCTAGTTTAGATTTTCTAGTTAAATTGATTTAGTTTTTATATGTTTAATATAAATT
>CACZRU010000238.1 GCA_902783605.1 uncultured Lachnospiraceae bacterium | reverse complement strand
CCTGGAGGATTTGCTGGCAATCCATTTGATCCGACTGCAGAGAGCATAAGGGAACAGGAGAAGAAAGCTGATGATCTGGATCTCAGTAATGAAAGACTGAATTCTGACATAATTCTATTAAGGAACAGGCTTGCTGATCTTGAAGCAAAAAATCAGCAGTTAGTTTTGGAGAAACAAACTTTGATTGCGAGACTCGATAAACTTCAGGCTGAATATGATAAGGATTATGAAAGCAGAGAGGCTGATATTGAAGAAATCAAGTCAAGATATGATATTGATAGAGATTTGATAGAACAATATTCAAACAGAGATATTGTTTCTATAGAACAGCTTTTTAGTCAGGCTGAGTATGCTATACAGACTATAGAAGAACAGATAAAGCTTTTAGTGGAAGCAAAAGCAAAGAAAACTGAGGAAATTGAAAAAGAATTGCAGATAGGAAAAAAGGAACAATAAAAAACATTAAATAATAAACAGAACAAGAATAGAACAAGAACAGAACAAGAACAGAACAAGAACAGAACAAGAATAGCAGATAAGAAAAGTAAATAATAAGCAAAATACTAATCGATAAGAAAACATTTGAATAGATTATTGAAAGCAGAAAATAGTCAGGATACAGCATTATATGGATGAGATTAGAAGGTTAGAAAATCAGATAAAGGAGTTACAAAGACAGCTGCAGGCCCAAAATGCTGAAGCTGCCCGGATGCGTCAGCGTTTAGCTGATGAAAATCTTCAAAGACTGCAGGCTTATCAGAAAGAAATGGAAAATAATCTTGATAGACATGATAAGCAGGTTCAGCAGGAATATGAAAGATTATTGCATGAGTACCAAAGAAGCATAGATCGAGAACTTAGCGAACAGCAGCTCCAGATGGACATGCAGTACCAGAAACTCATGGTCAGCATGAAGCAGAAAGAACAGGAGTGGATGGAAAAAACTCGACAGATGGAACAGCTTATTGTTGAGCTTAAAAAGCAGAATCAGCAGAAGGAAGAAGCTAGTGCATCTGAAGCAGAAAAATACTTAACAGAAGCAGCTCGCACTTACTATGATGTTGAGAAGAAGCCACATGAAAAGTTTTTTCCAAAAAGGATTAAGAATTTCCAAAGAGCTATAGCAGAAGCAAGAAATCTTTTTAAACAAGGTTTAAATGAAGCAGCCATAGCAATATCTATTTCGACTAGATCTGGACTGAACAGACTGGGGTATGATATTGATGATAAAAGTAAGGAATGGATACAGGAATATGAGTTGTTCAAAACAAAGGTTCTCTACTTCAGGTCTCAGCTGAATGATGAGCTTGTTAATTGGCAGAAAGAAGCTTTGGGGAAAACTCTGATCTTCAAACATATGTCTGATAACGATAAAAAGAATTCCATAATAAGTATCAATTTCTGGTCGGATGGAGATTTCAACAAGATAAGGAATCGAGTAAATGAATTTGGGCAGATGATAATAGAAGTTGAAAAACAAACTCCAGATGTATATTTAAAAAATGAAAATGGCATGACCTATGAAGACATGAAGAAGTATATAGAAGAACTTGATAAGATGACTGAAGACTTTGAAAAGGTAAAAGTTTATCATCTTGAAAATTACAAGGCTTCATGTGAAAGAGCTGACTGGGGAGAGACTATAATAGATTTCTTTACAGAAGAACTTAATCTGGTATGGGATGAAGAAAAAAGCCATTATCGTTATTATGAAGATTTAAATGATGTAACTTATAAAGAATATATGGAGATGCAATATGGTGCTGATTATGAGAAAGTAGATACCCGGGATTGGCTTGAACTGCTTTTTAATAATTCTATGGATTCAGATATCATGATTTATTTGGTGCCATATAAGCATAAAAATAATGTTGAAAACAGAATTGTTGTTTATATCAATTTCAATGGTTCTGAAAATTTAGATTATTCAAGACAGATATATAGGCATATTTGCGAATGCCTTCAGCTGGAAGAAGATGATGGTACGTTAACTTTTGCAACTGATGTTGATCAATTGGCAACAAGTATGGATGCCACACTTCGGGCAGCGGGTAATTCAATAAAGAAAAAAATTAAGCAATAAAATAATTATATAGAATCAATTAAGGAGGCTTTGTTATGAGTGGAGAAGCGGGTGGACTTTTATTAATTCCTTTACTGATACCGGCAGCAGGAGTTGTATTGGTAGGTGGAGCTGTTGTAATGGGTGTTGCGGCTGCGGCTGGAGCTGCGTCTGATTATGAAAAGAGACGACGTGAAAGAAGAGAGATGATTCGTCGAAGCGGGGTACAAGAATCAATTGGCTCATTTAGACAGGAAATGGCAAATAATATGAATGAGCAGACAAGACTTAATGTTCAAGCTTCAGAAAAGATGATGCAGGAGATGAATATCAGACGTCAGCAGATGGTTGATATGCTCCAGAGTGATGATCCAGATAAATATAATAACTACGTGAATCTTATAAAAGAAAATAGTACTGTAACAACCCAGGCGATGATTCAGATTCAAGAGGGCTTTGTAAAAAATTATCATGTAAAGATAAACGAAAGCATGGAAAATGTAACAAAGGCTATTAATGATCAGCATGCCAAGTATTTTGCAGAACTTCAGCAGCTTCAAAATGATCAGGCGGCGAAGAAACAAAAAGCCAGGGAGATAGCCGATCAGTATATAGAAGAGGCTAAGGTTCTTCTGGAATCTTTAGAAAAGGATTATGAAGGAGCAAAGTTCTCTTTCCGTCAGATGACAGAGTTACAGAAGACTTTAAATGATGCGATCGTTCAGTACAATAATGAAAATTATGAATCTGCAATTGCAGCTGCAAAAGGAGTATCAGTAGATACTATTGAAGAAATATATAATGCAGATTGTCTTAAGCAGGAGTGGGAGAATTATTATAAGATAGCGTTGTCATTAACTAGTGAGATAGATGCATATTTAGCAGCGCAAGAATATATAACAGAAGACATTAAGGTGAAAGCTGAACAGCAGCTTGGAAGACCTTTAGAAGATGATATAGTTGGAGTAAGAATAGCAGATTATACAGGATGTACATCGAGTGGTGAAAATCAATTTGATTATCTTGTTGCTAAAAATAGAGAGATCAAACAATTCCTTGAATCAGACGAAGCAAAGAAGCTTTCAACACAGCAGATGAAGGATTATATTGATATTTTAAATAATAAAATTTATGCTTCTTCATCGCTAGTGATTTATAAGTCAATCCTGAATATGAATAATGCTTTCTCAAGACAGAATATTAGTGAAGAGCTTATTGATTTCTTTGAAGAGCATAACTTCAATTTCACAGGATATTCCTATGAAAATGGAAAGCATGACGGTGCTTTATTTGTAGGTTTTGACAATGATGTTACGGGTGAAGAAATAGTGATTACACTTTCTCCAGAGGTTCTTGAAAATGGAGATGTTCAGACTCGTGTAAAGATCGATCAGCTGAATGGTGATGAAACTAACGAGGAAAGAAAACAGTATTACAGAGATAGTGTGCAGAATGTAGTCTGCCAGAGCACTCCAGGTGCACAGATCAAACTTGAATGTAAGAGAGAAACTAGAAATAGGTTATCCCAGAATACAGATCTTAAAAATAAAGTTAAATCATAAAAGCGGAGATAGGAATGAGTTCAATACTTGAAAATTCTCAACTTAATAAAATATTTCTTATTTATGGCGATATTGATGATATGTTCATATCTCATGATCTTCAGAAGACAAACTTTCGACCTTTTTTAAATTCATATCTTAGAGGGATAGGGTACGATCAGATTGTATTTTATTCTGGTGCAAAAAATATAGGAAAGTTTGTTTTAGATGACGAAAGTGCTGTGAGAGCTATCAACAAAAACAAAGGTGTTAAAACTGGCGGATTTGGAAATAGCAATAGTAGTGGAAATGG
>CACZRU010000237.1 GCA_902783605.1 uncultured Lachnospiraceae bacterium | reverse complement strand
GATACATAGTAGCTTACTGCATCTGTGTTCATGATCAGACGGTCATAAGAAATAACTGGGATTCCCTCTTCCTTAGCATCTGCAAGAACCTGTGTAAGTGACTCACCATCGATAGCTGCGATTACGAGAAGGTCAACATCGTCTGCGATAAGTCCTTCAATATCCTTAACCTGCTGATCGATCTTGTTATCTGAGTAGGTAAGAGAAACATCATAACCCTTATTCTTGAACTGCTCCTCAAGGTAAGAACCGTCTCTGTTCCATCTCTCAAGTGACTTAGTAGGCATTGCGATACCAACTTTCTTTCCACCTGCATCAGCTGTATCTGCAGAATCATCGCCAGCGTCATCTGATGAAGCATCATCTGCCTTATCGTCTGCTGCTGCAGCTGTTGTAGCCTCAGTTGTATCTGTGCTATCTGATGAAGCAGTATCTGATGCACCGCCACAACCTGTGAGCATACTTGCTACCATTGCTGTTCCTAAAAGACCAGCGATTAATTTCTTCTTGAACATAATTAAAAACCTCCTTCACAATTTTTGATTTGTTTAATAATGTTCTCGTTTCCGATGCATTAATACTAACACAAAGAAAATAGCAATAGTTTGCGAGTATCTTTCAATTTTGGATATATTTTATATATAAATGTCATATATGTAGCACAATATTGTTATTCATATATAAAATATAGCAATATTGTGCTAATCAGTAAAATATTTGTACTAATTTTGTGCTAATTGTATAGTTTGGGTGTTCTAAAAGTGATTCAAAACAACTCCGTACTATTCAAAGTAATCTAACCGTTATTCGGAAAACCGCACTTCGTGCTTTCTGTTTGCTTCGCAAACATTTTCCTCATGCCGTTTAGATTCCTGCTTCGCAGGTACAAAAAGAGAGGATATATAATTTTGCCTGCAAGCAGTCAATTTATATATCCTCTCTTTTCTACTTTGAATAGTAATTTTTAGTTCGATATGTTCATATATACTTCTTCTTTTAGGTGGAAGCCAGATGCTATTACTGTTTCATCCATATTCTGTGCGGTTACAGCGATTGGATCCAGGAAGTAGTATGGTATGTCGTAGCTTCCGTCAGACATAGTGCTTGTTACATTTGACAGTGCTTCTCCCTTTGCAAGAGCAAGTGCATATTCCGCTGCCGCCTGGGCCAGTTTCTCAACCGGCTTATAAACAGTCATGACCTGAGTACCTTCTACTACTCTCTGACAGGCTTCCAGATCGGCGTCCTGTCCTACTATCTTAATCTTGCCGGCAAGTCTTGCTTCGGAAAGCGTTCTGATAGCACTTGTAGCAATATTGTCATTTCCACACATTATAGCATCTACATCACCAAGCTCAGTAATATGTTCGCTCACATATGTAGCCGCATCCTCTGCCCTCCATCCAGGAGTATGGAAAACATCAACTATCTCAATATCATTTTCCTCCATCACTGATTTAAAACCCTTCTCGACCAGTGACACATTATTATCCTCATTTGGCCCTGAAAGCATTATAACCTTCTTATTAGGAAGTCCTGCCTTAACAAGAGCCTGCCCCATAAGGATCCCAACCTGCTCATTGTCAAATGAAATATACAGGTCAACATCCGCATCCTTTATAAGACGATCATATGCAATTACAGGGATACCGTTACTCTTTGCTTCAGTAATCACATCAGTCAGGCTCTCGGAATCGATACATACCACAACCAAAACATCCACCTTCTTATCAATAAGGTACTTTATCTGTTGTTTCTGTGTATCAATATCACCATTTGCATTCTGGAGATTAAGCTCCGCAGTGCTATCAAGCTCCTTCAGCTTAGCCGCGAAAATATCTGTATCACGCTGCCAGCGTTCTATAAGGTAGGAATCAATGCTAAATCCTACAGTGATGTGATCATCCTGTTCAGTTTCAACAGAATTTTCACCTATATCACCAATATTTCCACCACAGGCAGAAAGAAGAAGGAGCGCAAATGATAATATCACTGCAACCAGCGCTTTAGTTTTTTTATTTAACCGCTTTTCTTTCATTATTACACCTCACCTTTGTACTCTGTTGGCGAGACACCTACTACCTTCTTGAAAATTCGGCTGAAGTAGTTCGGATTAGAGTAGCCTACTTCACCGCAGATTTCCTTCATACTCATGTCGGTATTTTCCAGAAGATCTTTTGCCTTGTCGATACGAAGTCCCGTAATATAATCGATAAAGTTCTCACCTGTAGCTTCCTTAAATACCTTACTGAAATAATATGGGCTGATATCTATCTCTCTGGATACATCATCAAGAGAGATATCATTTTGGAAGTTCGCCTGAATGTAATCCTTTGCCCTGTCGATAACTCCGTTGGAACGATTTTCACGACGGCTCTTAACATTCTGACTAGCTTCCGACAGCTTATCTATAAACCACTTGCGAAGGCTTTCATAATTCTCTGTGCTATTTATAATACTGAGGTAATCCTGACGAGAACGGAACTGATATACTCCAGCTCCCTTTTCATAAGCAAGACTCTCAGCTCGTAGAACAAACTCCAGTGTCTTAAGCTTGATGTCATCTGTATAACCGCTGTAGGAATTGGTCATCCAGTCAAAGAACTGATTGGCAGCAGCCACTGCCCCCTCCTGGTCCCCCTTCTTTACTGCATCAAAAAGAAGTGTTTCCTTATCAACCGGATAGTCAGCCTCATACTCTGGTCCCACAGAAATATCTGCTGCATGAACTACAGAGCCACTGGACTGTGTAAGACTGTCCAGCGCCTCATTATAAGAGGTCATCTGGCTGTCCAGCGTTCTGATTGAACCAATACCGACTCTAAATACAGCTTCCATCTGACCGTTAAGTCTTCTTACCATATTTCTGGCATTATCAATTATCTCTATTCTTTCATTATAGTCCATTTCCTTTTTGTCGCAAGGAATGAATATAGCAATCTTATTTCCCATGATTCCACTGATCACAGAATCAAAATAACTCTTTATAATTTCTCTTAAATCTCTTATCTTATTCTGAAGTCTGACTGAGGTTCCAACGCCGTTTGTCAGATAGCCCTCCTGCTTATCCTCACCAAATGTGAGCGCCATCATGTATCCATAGTCAGGTGTTATCTCCAGGATATTCTTAAAATTCTGAATATCGTCATGGGAGAAGTCCTGGAACAGCAGATTGTAAATAAGTCCATTTTCAAGGATAGGCGTTACAGTCTCCAGCTTCTCAAGGATTTCCAGTTCCTTTGCTCTCTTGTCCCTATCTACATCCACCTGTGCCATAGCCTTGCGGACAGTTTCCATGAATTTCTTCCTGTCTACCGGCTTATGCAGGTAATCGATAACACCAAGACTCATTGCTTCCTGCGCATAACCGAACTTATCATATGCGGAAATAACCACAAATGTGATACCAGGATTTCTCTTCCTGATCTCCCTTATGGCATCAATTCCATTTATACCTGGCATTCTGATATCCATAAGAGCAATATCTGGTCTGAAGCGCTCTGCAAGTTCTATAACGCTTCGTCCGGTCTTTGCCGTCTCTATCATAATGTTGTCGCCGAATTCTTCTTCTAGCATAAACTTGAAGGAATCAATTACTATTCCCTCATCATCAGCTATCATTATGCGATACATGTAAATCCTCCGTATTATAGTTAAGATTCTTCATCAGTAAATGGAACAGTTATCACCACTTCTGTTCCCTGATTTTTTCCACTACTGATAATATCAAAACTGTTCTTATTATCAAAATATATATTTAGTCGTTCAATAACATTTCTTAAACCGATACCATTTCCCTTCTTACTCTCTTCTTCATCTATAGTAAGGGAATCATATTCACCACTGAGCACACTGCTAATCAGCTCCTGAGACATTCCGATACCATTATCAGAAATGCTTATGCAGACATTGTCATCCACCCTGTATATCGAAAGAGTTATCTTTCCCTCTCTTTCGATGTCACGGATTCCATAATTTACTGCATTCTCTACTATCGGCTGGAGCACCATTCCAGGAAGCTGAATTCTAAGCAGTTCCTCATCTTCTATCTCCTTGGAAAAATGAATATCCCCGGAGAAGCGAACATTCAGAATATAAATATATGTATCTACAAGTTCTATCTCCTTCTCAAGAGATACCTCGTCATTCTTTGACACATTATATCTGAAGAAGGCAGCCACATTCTGTATATAGTCATAAGTCCTGTCAGCCTTTTCCATCATAGCAAGCTGTGAGCCTGCATTCAAAGTATTAAATAGGAAATGCGGATTAATCTGCGCCTGAAGATACTTGAGCTGTGCATCCTTCAAGTGAGCCTCCATAAGGATTTCCTTCTCTTTAAGAAGCTGTTCCTTTTCCATACCTTCACGGAGTCTTGTAAGATAACCAGGGATACTGTTCACCATCTGATTAAATGCTACTGTTACGACACCAACCTCATCCATACCATGTACCTTGACTTCAGGTGCATTTTCCAGTTCTCCGGCGGACACCTTATCTGCAGCAAGTGAAAGCTCGTGAAGAGGCATGGTAATATTTCTCGTAACAAGAATAACAAGCATGACATTAAATGCTGCCATAATAATGAACATAAGAACACTCATTATCTCTAGATAGCCAACAGACGAAGAAAGCATAGCGTAGCTTTCGGTGTTGCTTCTGAAACGATATCCATTCAAGCTTGTAATGTATGTTTTTATATAGTTATAGAGCTGTCCTGATTTTTCGTAGCAATCCTTGTACTTCTCAACATTTCGTCCTCTCTTTGCCTCTATGGTATCAGAGGTAAGTGCGAGATAATTTGTTGACATCCAATAAATATTTCGCTCCATAAGCTTCAGCTGGCTGTCAGTAGCCTTTATCTCCATGCTTTCTAGGAGTTTTTCATATTCCTGTTCTGCCACATAATAATCATTCAGCGAATCCGTACTCTTGGTATTAAGATATCCTGCCACACTGGTCTGTACCAGATCCAGAGAATCCTCCAATTCGCTCAGCTTAACATTTCCTACATATATCTCATCCATCTGTCTGGTAATACGATTCAGGTTATAGTACATGAAAACATTTACCAGTAATATAAGTGTCATAGTTACAACTACTAAAAGAGAGAGTTTATAACGAATAGACATATTGGTAAGTGCCCTTCTAATCCGTTTCATCATCGGCACCTCCCTCCTCAGTAGTGACAGGCGCCTCTTCTGACTCATTAGAATTTTCGCTTGAAGACTCATCTGAATCTAGTGCATCCGACCCATGAGTGTCCTGGATATCCGAATCCGGAGAATAAGGATCAGTATTCTGCGTCAGATTCTCCTTCGTTACAAGATTAGTATCTATAAGGTAAATCTCACTAACATAGCCTGTCTCCATGTATTCATTCATGGCCTCTACACTATATCTTCCCATCTGCCTTGTATCTACAACTATTGAAGACCTGATAATATCCTTCTCTATAGCATATTCAATGATTGGCGAAAGATAATATCCAAAGATTTCAACCTGTCCAACCTTGTTGTAATCAACGACTGTCTGATATACGCAGGCCGTATTCTTCTCACTTAGACAGATGATAACATCAGGACCTGCATGACTGTTCTCACCCACAAAGATATCGCGGATATCCTCTTCTGCAGCATAGTCCTTATTACTGCTGACCACCTGGCTGCTGATTTTAACCTTGTCCGAAAGTCCCTCAACCTCAACAGATTCATTTATCGCTGTGAGAATGATCGACTGACTGCTGGCGGTAAATGTGTCATCCATAAGAACCAGCACCCTGCAGAAATCAGTCACATTTTCCTTTACATACTGGGTAAGCTGACTGCCGTACTCCTTGCCCATGTTATAGCTGCTGACACCAATATAACTGATACGATTACTCTCCATGTTATCATCTGAAACAGTAACCACAGGTATATCCTGTCTGTTGGCTTCTTGAAGGAGCTCAAGAGTTTCCCTCTTATCATCACCCTCGATAATGATTCCATCTACATTTGAATTAATAGCAATACGAAGAAGGTCAGTCTTACTCAGATTTGCCTCAAGATTTTCACCCATTAATTCAACATATGCATTATGCTTCTCCGCCTCTTCGCACGCACCAGCATATACACTCTTCCAATAATCAGTATTACGGCTGTCTGTAATCATCGCATAATACTTGTCATAAGCCTTGGACTCCTCCTGCACAAGGCTATTCTTGGTCTCACGAATTCTGAGATAAAAGAAAATGATACTGAAAACAACAGTAAAAGCCAGTAGTACTCCAAGTGCCACCGTTGCTAT
Source organism: uncultured Lachnospiraceae bacterium (assembly GCA_902783605.1). Taxonomy (GTDB): domain Bacteria; phylum Bacillota; class Clostridia; order Lachnospirales; family Lachnospiraceae; genus Eubacterium_Q. The sequence goes on along the minus strand of CACZRU010000237.1, from coordinate 5,483 downwards.
CAGTATCCCTCTGTTACCTTTATTTGATTTATTAGCCTTAGCTTTGTTATCCTCAGCGCTTTCTTCAGCTGTGACTTCTTTTTCTTCTAAATCTTCCTGACTCATGAGAATCCTTTTTATACTCATATAGATTTTGTGACATAGGTGTCAAAAGGCACCTATATCACCTTCATCATTATTCTACTACATCTTAATCAGTGAGCGAACGATAAACCGAACAATGATCATATATTGCACGCCAGGAGCTGAATGAATTTCCTGTCACACAGATATATCTCTTTCCATTGTCTGCCTCATAATAGCTGGCAGCACAGCAGCCTGACTCATTTACAAAACCTGTTTTAGCTGCAACTACCTGTCCGTCAAATCCCTTATCTTCTATCTTACGGAGGAACCAGTTGGAAACTGTAATAGGCATCTTGTCTTCCTCCGGTACATCCTCTTCAGAGGTTCCTTCCTCTGTTGTTTCCGGATAAATAAATGTTGCATCTGTGGTATATGTTCTAAGTGAAAGCACATCCCTCAGAAGATCATCCTGAACGGCCATCCCCAGAATTACAGCCATGTCCTTCATGGTACAATGCAGGTCTGGATCGTACATTCCAACCACATTGGTAAAATGAGCCGTCTGAGATAATCCGAGCTCAGCCACCTTCTGATTCATGGCAGCTACGAAGGTCTCCTGATCTCCACAACAGTATTCAGCAAGTCCCATGGCCGCGTCAGCACCTGAAGGAAGAATAGTTCCGTACAGCATATCCCTTACAGTCACCTCTGACTCAGGTGTGAATCCAACTGCACTGCAGTCATTCTTTCTTACATACTCTGTAATATCAGTCGAGATGATAAATGTATCATCCAGATTTGACTCGTCTATAAAATCTCTTGCAGTAAGAACTGTAAGAATCTTTGTCATTGAAGCCGGGCTTACTACAGCCTCACAATTTCTCTCTGCAACTATAGTATCTGTATCTAGGTCAACAAGAATCATGTAGGTGCTGACCAGAGTCTGTGTCTTAAGTGCATCTCCAGGAGTACTGTTATTTATTGATCCATTAACATTTCCAAGAGTGATTTGTACAGTATCCCAGGCACTTCCACCAGAACCGTCATCAGAGCTGGAAGTATCATTTCCCTCACTATTTGCAATTACATCCTGAAAAGCCTGCATGTCTGCATGAGGAAGATGTATTGTATTATTCGTGCTTACAGGATGATAGATAGTTTTTCCAGCCATCCAGCTGTCTTCATCTATTACAGCTGCATCTCCATTTGGAACTACAGCCATATCTGTATCTGAAGCTGTTGCTGCTGCAGGAGCCTCCGTTGTAACCTCCTCAGCCACTGTCGGTGCCTCTGTGGTTGCCTGAACTGCCTGCTCATGCTTGCCCATTATTCCGATGTAAATGGCTACAAGCACAGCCACCAGTGCCACAATAACTAGAACTACAGCTACTCTCAAAAAGATCATCAGGCCCCTATTTCCACCTGAAACCTCATTATTATTATCTGAACTCATTATTATCTCCTGAAAATGAAATTCCCCTTTAAAGACATTTCATATAAATTCTCATTAACCGCACAAAATTTTAACATATTCTTATAGCAAGGTCAAAATTATTCTATTCTAAATATCCTATTTAAATGTCCTATAAAAAAGAAAGAATTATAAAGTAGTAAATGTATGTTATTTAGAGTAAAATATTATGTATGTATTTTAAATAAAGGAAAGCAGTATTACTGGTCTTACGCTTATGAACATAAAAGCATATTTAAAATCTAAATTTCCTGAGGGATACTCTCCTCTCAATATTTCCAAGGACATTATCTCCGGTATCATTGTGGCACTTGTGTCTATTCCTATTTCCATGGGCTATGCACAGATTGCAGGACTGCCAATGATCTACGGATTATACGGTTCTGTCTTTCCAATTCTGGTATTTGGAATAATCACCTCATCCTATGATTTTGTATTTGGAGTAGATGCAGCTCCAGCCGCATTAACAGGAGCAACTCTTGTATCTCTTCAGATTGCTTCCGAATCTGAAGAAGCAATAAATGCAGTTCCCATACTTACAATACTTGTCAGTCTCTGGCTGCTTCTATTCTTCTTTTTAAAAGCAGGACGGGCAGTCAAGTATATTTCAGTTCCTGTTATGGGCGGTTTCATCACTGGAATCTGCCTCGAAATCATATCCATGCAGATACCAAAGCTCTGGGGAGGAAGTCCCGGAACCGGCGAACTGCCACACCTCCTAATACACATGGTAGAGGAACTGCCAAAATTCAACTGGATTTCATTTTCTATGGGAGTCTGCACAATTATTATAATCCTGGTATTCAGAAAGATACTTCCAAAGCTCCCTATGTCTGTAATAATGCTGATACTTGGAGTTTTTCTAAGTGTCCAGCTGGGACTTAAGCACCATGGCGTCATGCTTCTCCCAAAGACCGAAGCCGGATTTCCACTACCTAAGCTGTTTAATATTGATTTTGAAATACTTCCTGACCTCGGCTTTTCAGCGCTCACCATTGCCCTGGTCATCATGTCAGAAACCATGCTGGCTTCAAGATCAAATGCGATTGAGGATGGTTATGATCTAGATGTGAATAGAGAGGTTCTAGGCTATTCTCTAGCCAACATGATATCAGGATTTTTCGGATGCTGTCCTGTAAATGCCAGCGTTTCAAGAACCTCTATCGTAAGACAATTCGGCGGTAAGTCTCAGGTCACGAGCATTGCTGCCTGCGTCTCTATGATTATCATACTTATCTCATGCACAGGTTTTATTCCTCTCATGCCAATTCCTGTTCTGACTGGAATTATCATCGCAGCCCTCCTGACAGCCTGCGAATTTGACCTGGCAGCACGGCTGATAAAGACCAGCAAAAAGGACTTTTTGATATTCATTTCCGCCTGTCTTGGCGTGCTGTTCTTTGGAACAGTCTACGGAGTTGTTATAGGAGTAATCCTCTCCTTCTTCGCAGTGATCAGTGAAGCCGTATCACCACCAAGAACCTACGTAGGAATCAGGCCGGGTCATGAGGGCTTCTACTCAATGAAAGCACACGAAGATGCCCGGGAAATTCAGGGAATTATTATGTACCGCTTTGGCGGAAATCTTTTCTTTGCTAATATAGATACATTTGTAAATGATATTGAAGACGCGATTGATGAAAATACCAGAGTAATAATCATCAACGCCAGTGGAATCAATAATGTAGACATCACAGCCTGTGACAGGCTCATGGCACTTAACAGAAGCCTTAAAAAAAGAGACATACGCTTCTTCTTCGCCGAAAATGACGGCGTTGTTAACAACGAACTGAAGCGCTACGGCGCCGGAGAATTCCTAGAAGATGGTACCGTCCAGAAGGACATCGAGGATGTACTGAAACTACTGGAATTAAAAGAACCTTACACACTTGTTGAACGGTAATTAGTCTTCAAGGTATTTCGTTACACCAAGCATCACCAGCGATGCCAGTATTACTCCAAGCAGAACACCTGAACTGTCCAGAATAACATCTGTAACCATTCCTGCTCTGCCTGAAACCAAGATCTGATGCAGTTCATCCGTCATGGCATACACCGCTCCTATTCCAAATGGAACAAGCACTTTTATATGTTTCCTGTACTTTGCATCGTACCATGCGTAGGCTGCCAGTGACCCCAGAAGCATGTATTCCAGAAAATGGGCAGTCTTCCTGACTGGATGGTCGATTCTTTCTGCATATCTTTCCTGTGCATCTGGTGTCCATTCCTGAAAATCATACTCCACTATATAGCCTATAGTCTTTCCAACCTTATGGCTGTCCTCTGTAGAATCCTCTGCATTTTTAGATGAGAAGCAGAATATCACTATCATACATATAAGTGTTAATACCCAGAAGATTTTTTTTCGTCTGTTAAGATTAAGTTTAGTGATCAGAGCTTTCATATTTATTTATCCGTAACTCCATTTATTCCTATTATTCCTAATGTTCCCGGATTATCAAAATCTTCACCAATCCATATCTGTCCACTTCCGAGACATATACCAGTACTATTTGCAAAGAGATCTTCGCAGTTTTCATCTTCGATCACTGACTTATCTTCACTGGAGATTGTCTTATTCTCCATGTAGCTTAAGAACTCATCAGCATTATTAACAGTTACATCAGGATACATTGTTATTGGATAGGTTATCATTTTAGATAATCCAGCCCAATCCTCCTGAAGATATGTATCTTTTACACTTGCAGCAAACTCCTCAACGGTCTTCTTATCAATATTTGTACAGACAACATAATAATCTGAATCTCCAGACTCTGCTGGAGCCGCTTCATTTCCATCACTATTTTCACTACTAGAACTATCAACACTGTCCCCAGTTACCTCTGCTGCTGTAGCCGCTTCGGTTACAGCCTCTGTAGTTGCTGCTGTTGCAGCCTCTGTGGCCTGAGTAGTTACTTCTGTAGTTGTCTCAGCCTTACTGCTGGAAGTATCATCCTTTGTTCCACATGCTGTCATGCATGCAATCATTGATACTGCAAGTATTCCTGTTAATATTTTCTTTCTCATTTTTCCCTCCGCCAATTTATGCTTTTATTACAAGCAAGAACGCCTTATGTATTATGACACTTGTGTCACATAATATCAATTAATTATTTTATCCTTATGGCTTTCATGATACTATATATGACATAAGTGTCATAAGTCAAAATTTTTTTTGCTTGCAAACATAAATGGAGTCGAAAATGAAAATAGATATATTATGTGTTGGTAAAATTAAAGAAAAGTTCTATAGAGACGCCTTAGCTGAGTATAGCAAAAGACTTAGCCGCTACTGCACTCTTAATATCATAGAGGTGGCTGATGAGAAAACACCAGATAATGCCAGTGAAACAGTTGAGGATCAGATAAAAGAAAAAGAAGCCGGGAGGCTTCTTAAATATATTCCGGACAGTACTGGCGCCGGAACCGATACATATGTTATCACTCTTGAGATAGATGGCAAAAACCTCACAAGCGAACAGCTGGCTGACAAGATCAGCAGTTGGGGCCTGGATGGATTCAGTCATCTCATCTTTATTATCGGAGGTTCGCTTGGTTTACATAATTCTGTTATCAAGAAAGCCAATTTCCACCTGAGTTTTTCCAAAATGACATTTCCACATCAGCTTATGAGAGTAATACTCGCTGAACAGATTTACAGATCATTTAGAATCATCAATAATGAACCATACCATAAATAACATTTTATAAATAATACTTTTATAAATAATATTCCTTTGTAGTCTAAAAACCAAAAGATCCTTCACTTCGTTCATGATGACAAACACCAATGTCATCATGAGCATAGCGAAGGATCTTATTACTCTCTTCTTATTCTCTTCCATCCCAGCAATATGTGCACAGCTGATCCTTGCTCATTCCAGTTGCTTCGATCATGTCATCCAGACGGTTGAACTTAAGTGATGTAAAATTCAGCTTTTGTCTG
>CACZRU010000236.1 GCA_902783605.1 uncultured Lachnospiraceae bacterium | reverse complement strand
ATCATTAATATCTTAGCGAGGAGAGGAAATCTTACCTCTCCTATTTTTATGGGGCAAATATAGGACATAAATCCGTATACAATACAGATATAAAATAAAGTAGGAATAATTCAATGTTATTAATTTTTATTTTGTATAGAATAATTGGAAAGGCATAGGTGTAAATTATGGATATACAAATGGGAATGACATTTTTATCACAAAAGAAGATTGAAAATAATGAGTTTGAACAGATAATGCGGGAGCATAAGAGATGGCTGCAGGACAAATCCACTGGCAAGAGAGCAGATTTCAGGGATATCGATTTAAGTGAAAAGGACTTATCAGGTATTGATTTATCCTATGCAGATCTACAGGGATCAAATCTTATGGATGCAAAACTTATTGGGGCAAATCTTTCATATGCTAATTTGACTCAGGCTTTTTTACATGGCGCAGATTTAAGTAAAGCAATAATAGATGGTGCATCATTTACTAATGCGAATCTGACAAGGGCTAAGTTAGATGAATGTACAGGAGAAAATGCTAGATTTACATTTTCATGTTTATGGGATTGTGATTTCAAAAATGTTGTTTTACCTAAAGCTGTATTCTTTGAGGCTGAGGTGTGTGATTGTGATTTCACGGGATCAAATTTGGAAGAAGCGTATTTTGTTCACGCGGATCTGGATAATTCAGTATTTGAAGATACAAATTTAAAAAATGCTGATTTTGATCATGCTAGAAGGGCTTACTGGTCTAACTTTAGAAATGCTGATATGACGGGGGCAAGTGTTGAAAATGTTAATCTGGATTTAAATAAGTTTGAAGGCGTCAAAGGCTTATATATTCCTCTTTATTGTCCGGAAGAAGGTTCATTTATAGCATGGAAAAAATGCCGTGAAGGGAAAGTTGTTAAGCTTCTTATACCAGAACACGCTGAAAGAAAAGGTAATTCAATATATTCGCTCAGAGCTTCTGAAGCAGAGGTATTGGAGATATATGATAAGGATGGGAATTCAGTGGATGAAGCTGTCAGTATCGTTGACGCGGAATTTAAGTATCTAAAGGGAACTACAGTTTACCCAAAGGAAGTGAATCCAAAATTCTATGGAGATACCACAGGAATATATTTTGTTTTATCTCGTGCAGAAACAGAAATTTATAAAGAAAAAGAAGAACGAGCCGAAAAGGGAGATGATGTGGATGAAGAATAACGAAAATATGAATAAATATAAAATAGCATCTGAAGCTCCGAGGAGTCTTTCAGATATTCTTAAAAATCTTAAAATTGATTCTATTGTATTAGTAGATGATGCAAGGAATATATCGCCGGAAGAAATGAAAAAGATTCGTGAAGAATTAAGTAAGTCTGATGGTACTGAAAATGAGGACAATGTATAGTTGATGCGTATGATATATATTCTTGTTAGGGATGGATAATAATGAAAATTTTTATAAGTGGTTCAAAGATTATAAATAACCAGCTTCCGAATCAAGTGTTAGGAGTAATAGACAAAAAGCTTACAGAAAGATCAGAAATAATTATTGGTGACTGCTTCGGTATTGATGAAATGGTCCAAAAGTATCTCAGTTCTGCAGGTTTTAGAAATGTCACGGTATATGTTTCAGGAGCTAAACAGAAGGCACGCCATAATATTGGTAACTGGGAAGAAAAAAACATTCAGATTGATAGAAAAAGAAGAACTGCTTATAGTATGAGGCTTGAAAAAGATTTTCAGATGGCTCAGGATGCTGATGAAGGTCTAGCGATATGGGATGGAGAAAGCAAGGGAACCTTTATAAATCTGGTGAATCTTTCTGTTATGGGAAAGAAAAGCAGAGTGTTTCTGATAAAAGAGAATAAATGGATAAATATTGAATCAATTGAGGATATAAAACCGTATCGAGGAAAAAGGTCTGAGTGGACAAAAGAGGATATTAATTTTGTTTTGGAAACATGTGGTTTTTCAGATGAAATGATAGAACATCTTGTTTCATTATATGATTACGGAGATTATGATATGTCGGATTATGTAGAGGATAGACAAGATGTTTACTGCTATGGCATAACAGATATTATATGTCAGGCCCCGATTGCATTAAAAGAAAAAGAAGCTCTTCTTCATTTTCTGATGAAAAAGAGGAATCTGAAATCGTATATATATAATCATGCATATAGAGCACTGAAAAGGGAAGAAAAATGGAAAACGATTAAAAAAGATGTCAGAGATATGGCAGACTGGGCATATGATGATGGATGGACATATATGTGGGAAGCCAGTGAAGATATAAATGAAGCTATAAAAATGTTAGATGACTATCTGACCGAATACGAAGGTGAATTTTATCTTTTTTCTGAATGGTATGACACGGATTCTTTTGTAGAGAAATCATTTGGTCAGGGTTTATTTTCATCAATGAAAGAAGTTATGGATTACATTGATAATGAAATAGAGGAAGATAATCTGAATGAAGAGTATTTTCGTGTTGAATCTTGGAAACCCAAAGATCCAAAACATTGCGATTATAAAAAGACTCATAAATATGATTACTATATTTTTGATGGAAATGTCTGCTGGTTTGAAAAAATGAGACCGGAAGTTCAGGACAATGGCAATACTTATTATATGCCTGTATCCAGAATGTATTCCAGTGGAAACATAGATCTGAATCGCAGCGTTCCGTATCGTACTGGTGATATTGTTAAAATAGATTGTCGCCCTTTCGGGCCACCATTTCATTCAATGGTTTTAGAATCAAGGGAATTATATGATTGCTGTTTTCCTACAATTATTTTTAATATTCCTTTTACTGATAAATGGAGAGTGACATCTTTGAAGCATAGAAAGTTTTATAAACATACAGAAGTAGGTTCGTATGAACCTATGCTTTCACCGCTGTATAGATTACGAAGTGTCAGCTCCGAAGAAATCGACGAAGACAATGAACCATTAAAGTATATGAGCGGTATTCTTGGAAAGGATGAAAATAGAGCTGAGATGGTCTGGAAGATGTGGTCAAATTATTCGGATTCTGATAGTGATATTTCTTTTGAAGTCTTAAAGGAATTATTTGAATGCATACATAAATAATAGTGGCAACTTCAATTGAAGTGTAAAAATATACT
>CACZRU010000235.1 GCA_902783605.1 uncultured Lachnospiraceae bacterium | reverse complement strand
CGATTTATATTTCACAATCTAAATTTTACGATTTATATTTCACAATCTAAATTTTACGATTTAGATTTACATCGTAACTCCAACTCCAGTATTCGGTGACATCAGTGACCAAACAAGATCAGCAACAAAAAGAACTATCAAAACTATGCAGAGTATCTTCCTGTTCTTATCTTCCATTTTCTTGTATAAGTCGTCCAGCATCGGCGAGAAAATGTAAGTAAATGCAAGTCCTGCCATACCAAATACCAATAATCCCTCAAAGCATACTCGACCATGAATATTCAGGAAGTATCCTGTATAGTCCCACCATTTCTTATGAAGGAAGGTTTCAAGAATCCACGCCGTCGTGTACTCCAATACTCCACACACAAGCACTGCGCCTGCAAAGAGTACACCTGGTTTTTCTCTCAGCGGCTTGAGAAGAAGGATAATAAGCAGACCACCACAGCCATAGATTGGAAGCCAAGGTCCATGCATAGTCCCTCTATTAACCAGCATACCTGTTGATGCAATATAGTAGAATACCTCCCACAGCCATCCAACTAAAGAATATGTAAAAAATAGTTCTATGAGTGAAAGGAAGGAATAGCTTCTCATATAATCATGCTTCAGATCATGAATTGAAACCTGTGGAATATCCAGAACCTCAACGCCTGAAGGATGCTCTGAATTCTCTATATGCTCAATAGCAAGCATATCGTCATTCAGCCATTTTCTCAGCCCAAGACGAAGCGATTCATGCTTAGCATTCCTTATCCTCATATACATCTCAGCCTTAATACATTCAATGTATGCATCTGAGAAAAACACTGCAGACAGGTTAAATGTTACATATGACAGCAGATACCATGGGAACAGTGAAACTTCCAGTACAAAGGCCTTCCATTTTTCACCATGCATCAAAGTCTTGGAAAGCTCGAAAGCCTCTTTCTTTGGTGTCTCTGGATTCTCTGCAATGATATACGGAATCAGCAGGTACTCGTAGTGCTTTATAACTCCACCGACAATTGTCATATTCCACAGTACCTGATAGAGATACTTAAAGAACATTACAAACGCAATATTCTTAAGTCTTTTATTCTTATAAGGGAATATTAATTCACCAGCTCCCGTTCCTCTGTAACGGCGCTGTTCCAGAAAATATCTATTTTTTCCAACTACTATAACATTCTTCAGGAAAACAAATATGAAAATAGAAATAATTGAAAAGATAAATATCAGAATCGAGCTGGCCACCTTGCCATCAAATACCAGCTGATTTATACCATTTAGTATTCCAAATGCAAATGACTGGCTTCCTGTAATCTCATTTACAAATACAGAAGCAACTCCACCATAATACTTTTCAGAGGTGGTCGGAATATCCTCAGGATTTTCTATATCCTTTATCTCAAACAGATTTTTTATAAAATTTTGAATAATTCCTGCGTTTGTGTAAGACGAGTCCTTTCCAAAAAGGCCGTTAGAAAAATCAGCAGAAGATTCTGCTTCTTCCATAAAACTTGTTGCTGTTTCTATGGAACTGTTTTTAAATGCATTTCCTGTGTTAGTGGCGAACTGATATCCGCCACTAACGATTATTGATACAAGAAATGTAATAAGTATATTTAGATAGTACTTTCTTTTCAGGTTTTTCCAACCTTCACGACGAATGCTTTGACGCACATTCTTGGTTAACATCTTAAGCTATCCTCTCCAAAACACTTTCCAGTTTGTCAGTAAGTTGCTTAGCCTTATCAACCTTTGATTTTAATTCAGTTCTTAACTCTTTAATCCTCTTAAGCTCCTGAACACTGTCCTGGAAGGATCCGCCAAAATCCTTTACTGTCTTGATTGCTCCATCAAGCTTCTCAGCCTTATCTGCCTTCAGTGTAAAATCATCATTTACAATAATTTTCTTAAGCGGTGTAAATGCTGAAACACCAACAACAGCAGCTAATAAACCTACGAATGAAGCCGCAATTCCTGTTCTAATCTTAGAAGACCGCTTCTTACTGAGTGTCATAGCCTTTCTAAGCTTGTACTCTTCAAATTCAACCTCATCATCAAAAGGTTCTTCTTCTAACCCTTTAATCTTCTTTGCGTCAAAAAAGCTTTTAACTCCCAGAGCAATAAGCCCGATGCCTGTCACTGCAACAGCACCCATAATAAGGCTTTCTGTCCGCACTTCGCATTTTCCTAATACTATTTTTTTCATACGCCCCATCTCCTTCTGTGAACACTAAAATAATAACTAATTTTATCATAATTTAAATGAAGATAAAATAGTAAATATCTATTTGATTTAGTCTCGATTTAGTTTTGATTCAATTTCGATTTAGTCTTAGCTAAGCTTTTGATCATTTTCCATTTAAAAGAAGACAGGTTTCAAACTAAAATAACTTATATTTTATAGATTCAGCCCCTTTGCTTCATCACATCCAAGAACAATATTCATACACTGTATTGCAGCACCAGAAGCACCTTTTCCAAGATTATCAAAACGACTGGCAACAACAATCCTCTCTTCATTTCCAGTCACAAAGATTTCCATTCCATCCCAGCCTGAAGAAGCGTCAGAATAAAGCACTCCACCAGCTTCCACATCAGCACCAAAAGGCATAACCTTTATAAATCTTTCTCCCTTGTAGTAATCAGCCAGATAATCTCTGATTTCCTCTGGAGTTTTCTTCTCTGCAAGAAGCTCTGAGTATAAAGGAAGCTGCACAATCATGCCACTGTAATAATTTGTTGTCATAGGACAGAAAATAGGTTCGCGGTCCAAGCCGGTTATCTTCTTCATCTCTTTAAGATGCTTATGAGTCTGTCCCCAGCCATACATTCTGGCTGAATCATATTTGGCCTCACGACCTTCCTCTTCATAATTTGCAATGAGTTTCTTTCCACCACCACTATAACCAGAAACCGCAAAAACAGATACGGGATAGTCTGCCGGCATAATGCCTCCCTTGACTAGTGGATAAGCAAGACCAATAAATCCACTGGCATAGCATCCAGGAACAGCAATTCTCTTACCTGTTTTTATATTCTGTCTATGTTCATCAGAAAGTTCTGGGAATCCATATGCCCAGCCTGGTTCAGTCCTATGTGCAGTTGATGTATCAATAACAACAACATTTTCATTTTCAACCAATGATGCAGATTCAATCGCAACAGCATCTGGAAGACAGAGAAATGTTATATCAGAAGCATTTATCAGTCTCTTTCTTTCTTCTGGATCCTTTCTGAGTTCTGGACTTATGGTAAGAAGTTCCACATCATCTCTCTCTGAAAATCTCTCATGAATCCGAAGTCCGGTTGTTCCTTCGCTTCCATCTATAAATACTTTTGTTTTCATCTTGTTACTCCTTGATCCGATTTTTTAACAATATACTTAAAAATATCACAGCCTCATCATAGCAAGGCAACTGCTAAAGCAATTTTCTATGATATAAAAACACGAACATAATAACACTATGAAAAACATGTTTCAACTGTACTATTATTTTTAGTTTATTTCTTTATATTCCTCATTAAATCTATTAAATAGGCATACACCGAGCACTGCAGTAAAACCAACAGCAGCAATAGTACTAAATCTTTCAAACACTCCAAAATACTGTGGTGGAAATGCCATCATCCCGATAGGTCCCATGAACATCATTCCAAGAGCTATCGCAGCCGAGACTCCTACTCCCTTCTTTTTTTTGTCCTTGAAACCGGCAATGATAAGAATGACCAATGAAGCTATCGACAGAAGAACGACACAAGCTGTAACAACCATATGCATCACTTCTTGAAATCCTGCTATATCCTTACCAGCGTCTGAAAGAGCAAACATCTGATATCCGACTCTTGATATCCAGTTCATAATCACAAAAAGATAAATCCCCAATCTGAACAACTTGGTAGATATCTTATTTTCCGATACGTATATTGCTATACAAGTCGCGCATACAACACTTCCTGTATCATACAATGCCGACAGCTGATTCCAAAGCACATGGGATGGTGCATCTATCGCAGAAAGGTCACTGGCCGCCTGCTCCATCCAGTTATATCCTGGAAACGCAAGTGGTGAAAACACCAGCGCCGCTGTATATGAAAGCAGCTGAACAATTCCCAAAAGTCCCAGCCAGTTAATAAGTTTTCTTTTCATATTTTTTCTCCTAACATTAAATTAACAATATATTTATTTCCGTATATTAATATTCTTATATTAATTATTTTCTATTTCACAGATACAACGCTGCTGAACCATTTAACAAAATCTATTATCTTAGCAGGTATTGGACTTTTTCCGTCTTCAAAACCTTCAACTTCTCCTGCCGTGATCATATCCATTCGGTAATCTATCAAGGAATGAATTGTAAGTGAATATGTCATGGCCGCCATATCCGCATTTTGATTTTCAATCTTTCCATGCACAGCCAGCGCATAGAAAAGATTCCTAGACTGAGAAAGCATACGCTCAGTTTCTTCAACCATTATCTTCGCTGCCGTTGGGTTGGTTGACCTCTCAGAGTATAGAACCTTGAAAAACTTAAGCATATTCTTGTCAGATATCATTCCTACATAGACAGTAAGTGATGCCATTAGGATCTCCTCCAGGCTTTTCTTTTCAAATAATTCAGAATAATCAACAGGTGGCTGTTCATTATTCTTCAACGCCTGTTCTCTTAATAAGCTGTACATCTCCCTGATGATCTCATCTTTGGATTTAAAATGATTATATAATGACGGAGCCTTTATCCCCACTTTCTCTGCTATCTGCGACATGGATACGCCCTGCATCCCATTTACAGAAGCAAGTTCTAGGGTTGCATAGATTATTTCTTCTTTTCTGTTCATGCTTCTGTTCATGCTTCTGTTCATACTTCTACTCATACCTCTTTCCTTACTTTTGCTCATGATTCTATCCGTACACCTCTTCCTTCAATACTTTTGCTTAGAATTGTTAGCCATTATACTAACGACCATTAGTTTTGTCAAGAAAAAAAGAAACCCAATTAATTAACTAATTGGATTTCTTTTCATTTTCGCAATAATGCCCTTTCGTTTTATTTACTAAAT
>CACZRU010000234.1 GCA_902783605.1 uncultured Lachnospiraceae bacterium | reverse complement strand
ATTACAGATTTTATCTCAGGGTGTTCTTTTTTAATACTGAATGCACCAAGCAGATTCTTTTCGCGTTCAGCATCATTCAACCCCTTCTGCGGATCTGTATTTGAGGTCCTGACCAGCAGATTTGTAACCACTGGAATATCCAGCAGTCTGCCTAATCTCACAGCTATAAGCTCCGCCTGGTTATAACCTCTGGTGCTATACTTTTTCTTGTTGATAGGTACCGGAACCAGCGCATCGCATTTTAAGCTCTTCAGCTCCTCTCCAAATCTATCTTTAATCGCTTCAGCATAATAGACAGCATATTCCTGCCTTCCAAAATACTTAAATGACATCAATGAATCAGATATTGGCGAGGTATACCTAAACACAGGATATCCCTTATCAAAGGTCCTTTCCCTTCGCTTACAGTCAGAGCAGTATTCCTCCTCCTCATAATCCACTTCCTTGCCACATCTATAGCAGGTTGGTCCCTCAATATATTTCAGCTTGGATCTGCATTTCTCGCAGATGTGTTTTTCACCAGATGAAACTGTCTTGTCACATATAGCACACCTTGGAGGAAAACAGATATCCAGTATCAAATCTTTTTTGTTCCCCTTCAATATTCTCCAATCCTTTTAAATACCTGACATAAATAATATAGTTTAATTCTTTTTCTTTTTTTTATTCATCATCCGTATTGGGTTTTATATCCAGATTTTCCTCATCCTCCTGGAAAAGTGACATATAATCATCCTTCTCAGCATCCTCGCAAAGTTCCATGATACGATCTTTAAATGAGGTATACCTCTTCTGTTCATAGGTATTGTCAATCATCCTGTTGACCATTCCTATATTTCCAACTATTACAACCATCTGCTTTGCTCTGGTCACAGCCGTGTACAAAAGATTTCTTGTAAGCAGTTTGTCAGGACCATTATAAAGAGGTATTACAACTGCAGGATATTCAGACCCCTGAGACTTATGGATTGTAATAGCAAATGCATGTTCCAATTCATCCAGCTGATTATACTCATATTCTGCTATTCGGCCATCGTCAAATGTCACCTCAACAATCTCATCAAAATCATTTATCTTGGTAAGGATACCCATATCACCATTGAACACTCCAAGACCTTCATCAATAACTCCACCCTTGACCTTCTCGGAATATATCTTCCATTCCAGCTTATAGTTATTCTTGATCTGCATAACCTTATCCCCTTCTCGGAAGATAACATTTCCTCTTTCTTTTTCCCTTTTTTGGGGACTTCTAGGATTAAGATCATGCTGCAGTCTTTTATTAAGCACTTCGACTCCCAGCTCATACTGTCTCATCGGAGTAAGAACTTCAATCTCCAGAGGAGATACATTTAAGTATTTGGGAAGATCATGGCTCAGAAGAACACAGCACTCGTCTGCCGTTTCCTTTTGAGAAGCATGAGGAATAAAGAAGAAATCCTTGGATTTATTATCTATTGTAATATGTTCACCCTTCTTCATCTTATGAGCATTTGCAATTATACTGCTGTCGTCTGACTGTCTGAAATTCTGATCCAGTGTAACTACTGGAAAACAGCAGCTGTCTATAATATCGTGAAGCACATTTCCCGCTCCAACTGATGGAAGCTGATCAGTATCTCCTACAAGGATAAGTCTGATTCCACTGAGCATTGCTTTAAGCAGTGAATAAAACAGATTGGAATCCAGCATAGACACCTCATCTATTATAACCACATCACAGTCTAGTGGATTGTCTGCATTTCTTTTGAACCCCAGTGCCCTCTTCTCACCATTTTCACTTGGTTCTCCAGAAAACTCCAAGAGTCTATGGATGGTCCTCGCCTTATATCCTGTCGATTCTGTTATCCTCTTTGCAGCCCTGCCAGTTGGCGCAGCAAGTTCAATCTTGTCTGCTCTATACTCGAAATACTTAATAATCGCATTGATAATAGTTGTCTTTCCTGTACCTGGACCACCTGTTATAACTGAAACACCTGAACTGACAGAATAGAATACAGCCTCCCTCTGGACATCTGTCAGTTGAATATCTATATCCTTTTCAACTCTGTCTATAGCATCATTTACTTCTTTCTCATCAACCTCGTAGTCAGTCCTGAGTTCCAGAAGCCTCCTGGCACTGTCCAGTTCCATGAAGTAATTCCATCTCGTGTATATTATATAATTTTCTTCAGAATCGCTCTGGGCACCATCACTATAATTAATATTATTAATCTCGGCTGAATTACTATCAGTCTTCCTGATAATGCATCTTTCCATCTCCATCTTAAGAATAATGTCTTTAAGCTTCTTTATAAATTCATCACGATCGATATAAGGTGAAATGATCTCACATATCTCGCCAATAAGTATATTCTCCGGAAGATAAATATGCCCCTGACTCATGGCACTATTTAGAACAAAAAAGATTGCCGCCCTGATTCTGTCCTCAGAATCCTCTGGCATTCCAGAATTAATTGCAATCTTATCTACCATCTTAAATCCGATTCCAGATACTCTGTCTGCAATCTCATAAGGATTATTTCTTACCACCTCATATATCTCGTCACCAAATTCCATATAGATTTTCATGGCCTGTTTAACGCTGATACCATATTTAGACAGAAAGATAATAACACTTCTATAGGCCTTATTCTCGTTGTAGCTGACTGCTATCTTATTGGCTATCCTCTCTGAAATCCCCTTAACCTCAGAAAGTCTCTCCGGCTCCTCGTCCATAATTCGAAGAGTATCCTCACCAAACTTATTGATGATTCGTCTGGCCATAACTTCTCCAATACCCTTGATGATTCCTGAACCTAGAAACCTCTCTATTCCATCAATATCACTTGGCATACTGAGTTCAAAAGATGTAACACTGAACTGAAGATCATAATGTGAATGATTCACATAGTTTCCCTCAGCCTGAATATACATTCCTTCTGCAATTCCAGGAATATATCCAACTGCTGTTTCATCTCCGTCATCTCTTTCAACCACAAAAACAGCATAAGCATTTTCTTCGTTATAATAAATTATCTTATTAATATAACCCTCTAAAACCATATCCGTCTTATCCCCGTTATAAATATCGCCTCAAAAAGCATTTTGTAAAATGCTTCTTAAGGCGCTATACACTACATATCCTGTTCTGCAAGATAATCAATATATTTTCCTGTACCAACTGCAACAACTGACATTGGATCCTCAGCTGTAACTGTTGTTATTCCTGTCTTCTCTTCCAGGAGCTGTTCTAATCCATGAAGCAGAGCTCCACCACCAGTTAATACAATTCCTCTGTCTGCAATATCAGCAGCAAGTTCAGGAGGCGTTTTCTCAAGTACTGCATGTACTGCTTCAACCACCTGACCAGTAGGCTCTCTAAGAGCTTCCTCTGTTTCATCAGATGTGATGGTTACAGTCTTTGGAAGTCCAGTTACCAGATTTCTTCCTCTTACATCCATGGAAATATTTTCCGGTCTCTTATAACTGGTTCCGATATTTATCTTAACCTCTTCGGCACTTCTCTCACCTATAAGGAGGTTATGCCTCTTTCTTATATACTTGATAATAGCATCATCGAAGTCATCACCAGCCACCTTGATAGATGCTGTAACTACAGGTCCTCCCATAGAGATAACCGCTATATCTGTGGTACCACCACCGATATCTACTATCATATTTCCAACTGGCCTTACAATATCAATTCCAGCTCCAATAGCCGCAGCTATAGGCTCCTCAACGATATTAACATATCTGGCACCAGCATTATATGTAGCAGTTTCAACTGCTCTCTTCTCAACCTCTGTAGCTCCTGAAGGAACACATATTGAAATTCTTGGTCTTCTACCAAAGAAATTACGGCCGATTGCCTTTTTTATAAAGTACTTTATCATCTCCTCAGCCTTGGTATAATCAGATATTACACCATGCTTCAAAGGTCTGATTGCAATAAGGTTGCCAGGTGTCCTTCCCAGCATAAGCCTTGCTTCTTCACCAATTTCAACTATCTTCTCAGAATCCTTGTCATATGCAATTACTGTTGGTTCCTTAAGAACCACGCCTCTATTTCTTACATACACAAGAATATTCGAGGTTCCAAGATCTATTCCTATATCTAGATTGGCCATTTCTTTCTCCCTGAAAAATGCCATATGACTAAAAACATAGCAATCATACAGCATTTATTACGTCAAAACATAATCTGAATTCATAACTTATTATTTGCAAATAGGTACTATACCACATTTATACATCATTTTGGAAGCTGTTTTTTCCAGATTTGATATTTATAGCTTATCTCATTGCTGGTCATCTACCAAAACAATAACTGAAACTCTCTGTCCATCATCCCATCTCATGAAGTACTCCAGAACATCAAATGTTCCACCAAGCTGCTCAATATATCTCTTATACTTTCCTTTTGTATATGGGTTAGTATATGAATGTGAGATACCCTCAGCCATATTGGCATTATCATATTCCTCCATAAAATAAGGAATCATCTGAAAACTGTTCTGTCCAATAATACCGCTTCCAAGCTTATTCTGAAAAGCAGGATTTGCATATATTATCTTTCCATCATCCACATTTCTGACAAATGTATATATTGGCAAAGCATCGAATATCTCTATAAGTGCTTTATTACTTTTCTTTCCTCTTCGGAATCTGGATTCAATAGTTATATCCTTAGATATCATATCTGCAATATCTT
>CACZRU010000233.1 GCA_902783605.1 uncultured Lachnospiraceae bacterium | reverse complement strand
TACCAAGCTTACACCAGAGCTTATTGAAGAAGGTTTCGTCAGGGAAATCATTTCTAAGGTTCAGACACTTAGAAAAGAGGCGGACTTTGAGGTAACAGACCACATAACTCTTTATATTGACAACAGTGATAAAATTGCTGAGATTGTTACCAGAAATGATGATAAGATCAAGGATGCGGTTCTTGCAGACTATATAATGCTTGGTAAGATGGCAGGCTTTACTAAAGAGCTTGATATCAATGGAGAGGCTGTTACATTTGGCGTTTCAAAGTAAGTGATTGCTTGTAGCTCAGATCGCACAGTCCGGAGAAATAAAAGGGAGGACGATTTATGAAGAAAATCGCAAAGTTCGACAAAGAGGGGTTCAAAAAAGAGATAGCTTCACATGTTAAGCTTCTCTATCGTAAGACTCTCGAAGAGGCAACACCACAGGAGCTGTATCAGGCTGTCAGCTATGCAGTAAAGGATGACATCATTGACAGATGGATTGCAACTCATAAGGTGTATAAGGAAAAGAATGTTAAGAAGGTTTATTACCTTTCAATGGAGTTCCTTGTAGGAAGAGCTCTTGGTAATAACCTGCTGAACCTTGGCTACTATGAGGATATCAAGCAGGCTCTTGATGAGATGGGACTTGATATCAACTTTATCGAGGATCAGGAGAGAGATCCAGCACTTGGAAATGGTGGTCTTGGAAGACTTGCAGCATGTTTCCTTGATTCACTTTCAACTCTTGGATATCCTGCTTATGGATGTGGTATCAGATATCACTATGGTATGTTCAAGCAGGCTATCGTTGATGGATATCAGCTTGAGGAACCAGATGACTGGCTTCGTTATGGTTTCCCATTTGAGATAAAGAGAAATGAATATGCTACTGAGGTTAAGTTCGGTGGATATGTTCGTGTAGAGAACAGAGATGGTCGTAACCACTTTATTCAGGAAGGTTATACATCAGTTCGTGCCGTACCATATGATATGCCAATCGTAGGATATGGCAACAATGTGGTTAACACACTTCGTATGTGGGATGCTGAGGCAACTCAGGAGTTCAACCTTAATTCATTTGATAAGGGTGAGTATGAGAAGGCTGTTGAACAGCAGAATCTTGCAAAGACAATAAGCGAGGTTCTCTATCCAAATGATAATCATTATTCAGGTAAGGAGCTTCGTCTGAAGCAGCAGTACTTCTTTGTATCTGCATCACTTCAGACTGCAATTAACAAGTTTAAAGAGAAAAACAAGAAGATTCAGGACCTTCCAAAGAAGGTAACCTTCCAGATGAACGATACTCATCCAACTCTTACTGTTGCAGAGCTTATGCGTATCCTCATGGATGATGAAGGGCTTGAGTGGGATGAGGCATGGGATATCACAACAAAGACCTGTGCTTACACAAACCATACAATTATGGCAGAGGCTCTTGAGAAGTGGCCAATTGAGCTGTTCTCCAGACTTCTTCCTCGTGTATATCAGATCGTAGAAGAGATTAACCGTCGTTTCGTTATTAAAATCAATGAGATGTATCCTGGAGATCAGGATAAGGTTAAGTCAATGGCTATCCTCTATGATGGACAGGTTAAGATGGCTCACCTTGCTATTGCAGGTTCATTTTCAGTAAATGGTGTTGCTAAGCTTCACACTGAGATTCTTAAGAAGAGAGAGCTGAAGGATTTCTATGAGATGAATCCAAAGCAGTTCAACAATAAGACAAACGGTGTAACTCAGAGAAGATTTCTTGCGCACGGAAATCCACTTCTTGCTCAGTGGTTAAATGAGAAGATTGGAAAAGAGTGGATTACAGATCTTTCTCAGATAGGCAAGCTTAAGACCTATGTTGATGATAAGAAGTATCAGCAGGAATTCATGAATATCAAGTATCAGAACAAGCTTCGTCTTGCTGAGTACATCAAGGAGCATAATGGTATCGAAGTAGATCCTAACTCAATCTTTGATGTTCAGGTTAAGAGACTTCATGAGTACAAGAGACAGCTTCTTAACATCCTTCATGTTATGCATCTTTACAGCGAACTGAAGGAAAATCCAGACTTCGATATGTATCCAAGAACATTTATCTTTGGTGCAAAGGCTGCTGCTGGATATAAGAGAGCTAAGCTTACAATTAAGCTTATAAATTCAGTTGCTGATGTTGTAAATAACGATCCAGCCATCAAGAACAAGATTAAGGTAGTATTTATCGAGGACTACAGAGTATCAAATGGTGAGATAATCTTTGCTGCTGCTGATGTTTCTGAGCAGATTTCTACAGCTTCCCGTGAGGCATCTGGTACAGGTAACATGAAGTTCATGATGAATGGTGCTCCTACACTTGGTACAATGGATGGTGCAAATGTAGAAATCGTTGAAGAAGTTGGTGCAGAGAACGCATTTATCTTTGGTCTTTCAGCTGAAGAGGTTATGAAGTATGAGCGCGAGGGTGGATACAATCCTTGGGATATCTACAATAATAACCAGAATGTAAGAAGAGTTCTTACACAGCTTATCAATGGTACTTATAATGATGATACAGAGCTGTTCAGAGATCTTTATGATTCACTTACTAAGGAAGACGTATACTTCATCCTTAAGGACTTTGATTCATATGCAGCTGCTCAGCAGAGAGTCGATGCGGCTTATAGAGATACAGAGAAATGGGCTCGTATGGCCATGATGAATACAGCATGTTCAGGTAAGTTCTCATCAGACAGAACTATTGAGGAATATGTAAAGGACATCTGGAAGCTCAAGAAAGTTGAAGTTGAGATTTAATAATATAAAAGAACCAGAAGTAAAGGTTATAAAAGAAGATATTACATAGAATTTAATAAGAAATTGACAAGATACAACTGAATAATTTTAAGGTCGTAATGAAATCTGGTTTTATTAGGATTTCTGTGAGGAACATATAGTGTTAAATCATAAAAGAAAGGAATGACGCTTATGGAAAAAATGTATCGCAGGAAAACAGAACTAGAGGCAGAACTAGAAAATGCCAGAAAACACCTTATTAAACTTGCTAGGGATGATTACGAGATGCACGAGTTTCGGGAAGAGCTGGAGCTTGCAGTTCAGGATGTTGAAGATATTTTAGAGCACGCATTTTATTATATGATGCTGGTATCAAAAATATCCGGTGAGCCCATACGGTATGTGAATTCGAACGGTAGTTATCAAAAACTTGCGTCTCATGATGTTTTATGATAATATCTTTGAAGGTTATGGACTTTTAGAAGTTAATTGTTTGTTGTAATAAGCTTATAAAAGTCATAGTGGTAACAGAATAAAAAAAGAAATAACATTTATTAACGTAGAGGAGTAGAAAAATGGAAAGAATTAAAACTCTTGAAACTAGAGATCTTTGTGAAAGTGCTAAGACAGGTGGATGTGGCGAGTGCCAGACATCTTGCCAGAGCGCATGCAAGACTAGCTGTGGAGTAGCTAATCAGAAGTGCGAGAACAAGGCTTCAGAGAAATAAGCTCTAGTATTAACTAAGCATTAAAGGTATGATGCGCTGCCTGGAAATGGCGGCGCATTTTTTCTAACATAAAATAATAAACCACAGCATGAAAGAGGATATATATGGTTCATCAGTATAAATTAAATGGATATAACATAGTTTTGGACACTTGTTCAGGTTCAGTACATAGCGTGGATGATGTAGCATATGACATTATAGAAATGTACGGATATTTGAATTCTAAAAAAACAAAATCAATATCGGAAGGAAATACAGGTACAAATAATATAACCTGTGAGGACGATATTGTTAGAGTGATTATGGACAGATATGGTGACAGGGATGATGTGACAGAAGAGGATGTGCGTCTCTGCATAGAGGATGTTCAATCTCTTGTGGATGCTCACAAGCTATATACACCTGATACATTTGAACCACTGGCAGGTGAATTTAAGAAACGGAGCGGGGATGTGATAAAAGCGCTCTGTCTGCATGTATCTCATACCTGCAACCTGAACTGTGAATACTGCTTTGCTGCCCAGGGAAAATATAATGGCGAGCGAGCACTGATGAGTTTTGAAGTGGGAAAGAGAACGATTGATTTTCTTGTTGAAAATTCGGGTAGCAGACATAACCTGGAGGTAGATTTCTTTGGTGGTGAGCCACTAATGAACTGGCAGGTCTGCAAGGATATAGTTGCATATGCACGTTCAATTGAGAAGGACGCTGGGAAGAATTTTCGTTTCACACTTACAACAAATGGAATGCTGATAGATGATGAAGTTATCGATTTCTGCAACAAGGAGATGAGCAATGTGGTGCTCAGTCTGGATGGCCGTAAAGAGGTTCATGACAGAACACGTAAGGATTATCAGGGAAATGGAAGTTTTGATAAAATTATTCCGAAGTTTCAGAAATTAGTTGAAGCAAGAGGCGGAAAGAACTACTACATGCGTGGAACATTTACACATCTCAATACTGATTTTACTGAAGATATTTTTGCCATGGCAGACTTGGGATTTAAGGAGCTGTCAATGGAGCCGGTTGTTAGTAAGCCGGGTGACCCTCTGGCGCTTACAGCGGAGGACCTTCCTGTTCTAAAGGAACAATATGAGATTCTGGCTAAGGAAATGCTGAAGCGTGATATAGAAGGTGATGGATTTACATTCTATCATTATATGGTAGACCTTAAGTCTGGACCATGTATCTATAAGAGGATTTCAGGTTGTGGTTCGGGAACTGAATATATGGCAGTGACACCTTGGGGCGACCTATATCCATGTCATCAATTTGTTGGTGATGAAGGTTATAAGCTGGGTGACATCTGGAATGGTGTGACTAATAAAGATAGGCAGGAGGAATTTCGCGTTTGTAATGCCTATGCTAGACCAGACTGCCGTGACTGCTGGGCTATGCATTACTGTTCTGGTGGGTGTGCTGCAAATGCATATCATGCAACAGGTGATGTAAAAGGAATCTATGAATATGGATGCGAACTTTTTAGAAAGAGGATGGAGTGTGCGATCATGATCCAGGTTGCTCATGATGCTCTGGGGCTGGAACCTATAAGCGGAGCAACTGCAGGTAAGGACGAGGACTGTGGTGATTGCAACGATTGTAACTAAGCAAGTGCGATTGGTCAATAGTAATTAAATGAATAATGATAGTAAGAGTGAAAATATAATAAATACTGGAATAAAAGAATCGGATAAGGCTGGAGATTCTGGAAAAAAAAGAACCAGAAATTCCAGTATAGAACTTCTAAGAATACTCATGATGATGCAGATTATATTTCTGCATATATCTGATTATGGAGATTATACAGATATAGCAAAGGCGCTGGGGGGACACACTGAACTTGCATATTGGATTATATGGCTTATGTGCAGATGTCCGGTATATGTATTCATTATCATAATGGGATACTTCCTTAGTACATCGAAACCAGAGTTTAATGTGAAAAGAATACTTAAATGCTATCTTCCGATGTATTTTTATTCAGTGGCTATTCCTGTGATTTATGGAATTATAAAACCGGGAGTAGTTACAAAGGAACAATATTTAAAAGTTTTTGTTCCATTTCTCTCGAGAACCTGGTATTTTATGACGCTGTATCTTCTGGTGTTAGTGCTTTCACCATTTCTTAACCGTATGGTGAAGGGGTTGGATAGAAAGAATTTCCTGATTCTTATTGGGATATGTTTCTGTCTTTTTTCAATATGGCAGCCTATAAGTATGCTTGAACCCTTTGAAGGTATTATTGGAATAAAGAAGATTCTTTCCACTCAGGGCGGAAAGAGTCTATATGATTTTATCTATATGTATCTTCTGGGGGCATATCTCAGGAAATATCATCTGTTTAGGACGCATGATAATACACCAGACGGTTCTATATGGAATAATCCACTTCCATATTTATTGGGCTTCCTGCTTCTGGGAATGGTAAATGTTTTTCTTGTTTATACATATCCGGATGTGGGCATAGAAGATGTAATTGGATATAACGATAATCCGCTGGTGGTCCTTCAGTGTGTATGTATTTTTAGAACCTTTGAGAAACTTGATCTTACAAAGTTTGAAAAGGCAGGCAGGGTTATCAATTATATCAGCGCAGGAAATCTTGGAATATATATGATTCATGAGCATCCTCTAATAAGGACGCTGATTTGGGAAGAAATATTTAATACAGATAAGATATCCTTCTATTGGGAAGGGGATTATCTGTTAAAGTTTATTTTGATAATTCTTGTAGTTTATGCTGTCTGCTGGACGATCGACTGGATAAGGAGAATGCTGGCGGGTGTTATTATGAGCGGAGTGAAGAATCATAAATAATAATAGAATGATAGAGAGACTGGTGTCATTCTGAGCGAGGAATCAAAAAATATAATCTTATGAATAAAAATAAGAACAATAATTATATATACTATCCGGTGAAAAAGTTCATAGAAGAATACCGCAGGAAAAAACAGGTGCGACTGCATATGCCGGGACATAAGGGAGCGTATGGCTATGAGGATGATATCACAGAAGTAAAGGGCGCAGACAGTCTGTATGAGGCAGATGGAATTATAGCAGAGAGCGAGAAGAGGGCGTCGGAACTTTTTGGTTCAGCGTATACCTTCTACAGTACAGAAGGTTCGTCGCAGGTGATTAAGGCTATGTGTTATCTGGCTATGCAGAGGTATTTTTGTTCAAGGCCGGATACTCATTTTAATAAATCGAATACCATAGTAGTTGCCAGCCGAAATGCTCATAAGTCGTTTATCTACGCATCCATGCTTCTTGGTTTTAAGATTATGTGGCTGGAGGATGAGGGAGAATACTCGCTCTGCAAGTGTGAGATTAGCCCGGATGGACTGGATAATTATCTAAAAAATTTATTGTTGGATTTTAAGTCGAAAGAAAAATCAGAAGAAAAATCAGATGATAAATCAGAAAATAATACAGAAGATAAAACAGAAGATAAAATAGAAGATAATACAAGATCTGTAGATGATCAAAACGAAAAACAGATAGACGTAGTTGGGGTTTACATAACATCTCCTGATTATCTTGGTAATATGCTGGATATAGAAGGGCTGGCGCAGGTTGCCCATAAGTATAATCTGCCACTGCTGGTGGATAATGCGCATGGTTCATATCTTAAGTTTATGGAAAGTGATATGCATCCAGTGAGTCTAGGGGCGGATATAGTGGCTGACTCGGCGCACAAGACTTTGCCTGTTTTGACTGGCGGGGCTTACCTGCATGTATCGAAAAGTTCGATATTATTATCTAGTGAGAATGAAGTTCGAAAAGCGCTGCTTATGTTTGGTTCAACAAGTCCGTCTTATATGATACTTGAATCCTTGGATGAGGCTTTGGGAAGGATTGATAGAGACAAATACATAAAGACACAGGAAATTGTTCGGATATTAAAGAAAGAAATAATCCGATTTGGATATGATGTACTTGGAGTAAATCCAGAGTGCAGTGAGTATCAGAGAATGGATAATAAAATTAGTGACTTATTTGAACCATTAAAGCTTGTTATCGATATGAGAAGAAAGAATATGACAGGCGTAGAGCTTGCGGAGAGGCTTCGCAATAAGAACATAGAATGCGAATATGCTGATCCGGATTTTCTTGTTACCATGTGGTCTCCATTTAACGAGTATCCGGGAGATTATGACAGGTTTAAAGACGCAATGCTGGATATATCGAAAGATATTTCGGGTCAGGGCTCTGTTGAGAAAACTATTGATGAATCGAATAAAAAAATCTCATTTTCACTTCCAGAAGTGAAGTATCAGCCGTGTGAAGTTACCTTCCTGCCTCATGAAAGCGTAAAGGCTGGACCGGAACTGATTGGAAGAGTAGCTGCTGACACAGCTGTCAGCTGTCCACCGGCAGTATCTCCAATAGTGGCAGGAGAGATTATAGATGAAAAAGTAATAAAGATTCTTGAGTACTATGGAATTGAGATGGTTGAAGTGCTGACTTGATTTATTTCCATTTAAAATGTATATTTGTGAATAGTCATTGGTGATGGGTGCCATAATCAGATGCCATAATCAGATGCCATAATC
>CACZRU010000232.1 GCA_902783605.1 uncultured Lachnospiraceae bacterium | reverse complement strand
GCTTTGGATCAGATTCGAAGCAAATATGGAAATAATAGTGTAATGCGTGCCGGAATTGGAGTGTTCCGGGGAGATAGAAGAAAAGACTAAATAGAACTTTAGGACAGTACATTTGCAGTACATGTTTGCAGTACATTCACCCTTTTGTTGCGCTTTTGTTGTCCGGAACTGCTTATAATTTCTTTTGTAACATAAATAATATGAATGACTATGTCTTAGGAGCGTGCGATATGAAAGAATTTGATGAGAAGCAGAATTTAGATGGTGCGACAAATGAGAACCAGAATCCAAACAATGCAGAGGATAAAAAAGATTTAGATAAGGCAGCTAAGCTTGCGGAGATAAAGGCTGAGAAGATTCAGAGGCTGAAGAAATCTATCGAGGAGGATAGAGCCCTTAGAGATAAGGTGACTAAGACTGTCACTGACAACATTGTTCAGAGTAATCTCAGTGCCTATACTTTGAAGAATGATACGAATTCAAGGGCTGATTATCTAAACAAGTTGTTTGCCATTTCCAAAAAGATTAAGAATAACGCTGAAGTTGATGTTGCTGATGAGAATTGTAAGATATTCGGAAATACTATGAATTATGAGCAGTTCTGTTATTTTTTCCAGCATTCTCTTCATTATAAAGAAAGTTCTATTGGGTCCATGATGCCTGCTATGTTCAATCTGCTCAGTCTCGATGAGGATGGTGCGGCTTACGAGATGCTGAAAACCATTGATACAACAGACTATACTCAGATGAAGACATTTTACAAAACTATTCTTATTGCCGTTGAGGGCAAGGAACAAAGCCTTCAGGGCGAGTATAAGAAGTCGTACGAACTGATCACGAAAATGCTGGGAGCTGCTACAGATCAGTTTATTCCTTATGTGAAGTATCGAACTACAAATGAGTGCTATCTCCTGAAGAAAAATGAAGAAGAAAAGTTTGTTAAAGATATAAAGAAGACTCTTGATGCTGATAAGAAAGAAAAGAAAGACAATCCTCAGGTTAAGGTCTATCTATCTGATTTCGTTGACCTGATCAACCTGGCGGAAGAGGTTGATGTAGAATACCTTAAGAATAATGCCATCATCAAGAAGTTTTTCACTCTGAACACGGACCAGGAGCGATGGGATTACTTCATGAAGATTCTTGATAGTAATACGAAGCTGTGGGAGTATACTGACAAGGAAGAGCTTCTCCCTCCTCTTGAAATCCGCAGCAGCGGCGATCTGGAGACAATTAAGAATTATTACACTCAGAATATCACCACTATGAATACGATTCAGAAATGTATTCTCCTCAGAAGGATGCATTCCCTGGAGAAGTCTGCCAAGATTCAGAAAGCAGGCGAGGAAAATGAGATAAACAAGGATAATCTGGGTGAAAACAGTTATAATAAACCACTCTATACTACGGACGAACAGGGAAATGTGAAAATGTCCGTTGATCTTGATAAGGCCCAGTCCAGCAACAATGGCTGCTGGTCATGCGGTATCGAAATGATGCTTAAGAGTCAGGGCATTTATGTGACTCAGGAAGACATCCGTTCTTTTAGACCTAATTATTCTAATGATTTTATTCAGACCGACGACTTTAAACAAAAAGTGGATGCAAATTATATTGTTGATGATGTGATGAGCGTCACCGAAATGGCTGACCATGCTTTAGCATTTGCTCCAAATAAGATGATGCGCAGCTTCGAGATCAGCATGCCGGGATTTGCCCAGAGTTTTGTTGGTATCAACCGCAAGATTGATATGGATGCTTATATAAATGCGTCTGCTGAAGCTGCGGCTAAAAAGATAAGACAGGTACTGAATGAAGATAAGTGTTCGATCGCATTTACCAATGGTGCACATTATTATTCTATAACAGATATTCAGGATGACCAGATTACATGCATCAATTCAATTGATAAGTCAGTTGAAGTATTTGAATTGAAGGGGCTGATCAGAAATCTCTATACAGGTGCTTATACATTTGGCATGCCAGCTAATTTTAAGCTGACATGGCTTAGCGATATTGAACTTACCGAAGCCGGTAAGGGATTTTATAATGTTCCAAGCCATTATCTTGGGCTGGATGAGAATGGCAATTACAAGATGCCTCCTGAACCGGTTCAGAAGGATGCAAATGTGGACAAGTCCATGTTTGAGCAGAGCGGCATCAAGGTTATGCTGGTTGGTGGTAAGGATGATACAGCATATGACAGGATTAAGAGAAATCCTCTTACAGATAAGGACCTCTACATTACTGAGCAGGCGTATCTGCCAAAGAAGCTGAATATGAATGTTCTGAAGAAGCGTGCTGAGTCTAGAACTCCTGAAAGGACTGAGGAGTTAAAGCGAAGAAGAGATGCTCTTCTGGGAACTGATTTTGTGGCGCCTCAATATGATCTGTCTGAGCAGGAGATGGACAAAATCGTTAGGGAACATGATATTGTAACCAGCAAGATCAGTTCTGTCATTGAATTCCAGGAGGCAAATGGAATCTTCAATGTACCTGAGGAACAGAAGAGGGATGCTGAAGGTAGAGAATATCTGTACTACAAGACTGGTGCCATTGCTGCATATCGCCTAAGTAAAACATATGAGGGTCTGAAGACATACCTTAACTACATGATCCAGTTTGATGGAGCAGAGAAATATACAAATGCATTAAATGAAGTTAATAAGACATACGATGAATTTGTTAAGAAGATGGCACTTCCGGAAAATGCAATTACAAATGAAGTTGTACCGGAGTTTTATCCATTTGCAGGTTATCCAAAATCTGAGAAGGATATTACTGAGGCTGTACTTCTTTTATCTAATTTTAATGACAAGATAGATCTTCTGGAGCTTGGTTCTTCAAGACAGGCAGTGACTGCAAGTAATAAATATAATCCGTCAGTTCTTGCCAGATTCGCTGAGAATGTTAAAGAATTTTCAAATCCTAAGGCAAATACTAATCTTTTGAAGTCTTGTTCTGAGAGTCAGACATATAGACAGGCCGTTGAGTCTATGGTGGCTGATCCAGGTCTTGTGAGAAAGACTGCAGGTCTTAAGTATATGTCACCTGATCTGCCAGAAACAGCAAGGGCATATATTGAAAACAGCAAATTCATTTCCAGCAAGGTGCTGGAAGGTACATTTTTCGAGGTCGAGCCACTTCATTTTGATTCCTCTGTGGCAAATAAAGTTGAGGATGTGCTTGATGTTAATGAACTGAATGAGAAGATCAAGCAGGACAGAGAGCAGGAGAAGAGTCAGAAGGACCAGGAGAAGAAGCAGCAGGAGAAAAACCAGACTCAGGATAAGAGCCAGGAGAAAGACCTGAAGGAACAGCAGGAACAGAAGGAGAAGATTAATACTCAGGAGAAGGGCAAAGACGCTGGTTCCACAGGAAAGGCTGGAGAGTCTGTCCAGAAGGAAGGCGTTAAGAGAAGTGAGAAGCGTCGCAATCAGTATCGCAAATTCCTTGAGTTCATGGGAGAAAGCGGAAATGATTTTAAGCCAGATGCAGTTGCTGACCTTGGCAAGCTTCTTGATGATCTGATGCCATATCTTGAGCCTGATACTACTCAGCTCATGTCTTATGAGCAGCTGGAAAGTCTTCAGAAGAGGTATATAAAAATCCAGAAGAATCTGGAATCAGATGAAACCCGAAAGTATATCAATTCAGCTACATATAAGAAGTTCCGTCAGGTGATGTCCAAGGATCTTCGTCTTATATATGAAACATTAAAGGAGAATAAGCAGCTTTCTGCAGAGGATAGAAAGAGTCCTAAGTTTAATCTTGTGGATCTTTTTGAAAAGTCGAGAGCTGTAACTCTTAAGGTGGATGAGAATACCATAGAGAAGGCGGCAGGTGGACTCAGCACTCGTCTTCATATTAAGGCTCAGGGTGCCAATAATGAACCTGTGGATGGTTACTTTACAATACATGAGAAGCCATTTGTCTTTGAAGAGCAGTTTGATAGCTATTGCAGCAAAGTTGCAGGTGGAGATCCTGATATCAAGGGATTCTTAAAGTATATTATGAATCCTGTAACGGATACTATTGAGTCCAGCGTTAAAAGGCTTCAGAAAGAAAATAATAGTAGTTGCAAATTAGATGTAATTCATATGGCATATGATAAACCAAGTGACTATAGAAAAGCCTATACAAATGCTATGGATATTGATGTACATAATTATTGCAAAAAGCATAAGATAAAGAAAAAGTCTAAAGCTTATCAGAAAATCAAGAAGGTCGCTGACGGTTATGTGGACAGTATTGGATCTGTGGACAAGCTTATTGAAGATATGCGTGTTGCCAGAGGCTTAGGCCTGAAGCGTTATATAAATTCAAAGGTGGGAATAAATGGTAAATCAAAGATAGATAAACGAAATTCAGCCATGTCTATGGTAGCTGAAATGCTGGGGATTGGTGATATTCTGGCTAAATCCGTTAATATGCGTATTGAAATGGGTGGTAAGGTTTATAAGGGTACATTTATGGACACTGCTAAAGGAACTCCTTCCCTCGATATTACTATGACTAATGAACTGTCCAAAGTTTATTCAGAAGCACTTGATAATCCTGAGTTTATCAAGTCTGTGGCAAATCTTCAGATTCTAGATTACATTTG
>CACZRU010000231.1 GCA_902783605.1 uncultured Lachnospiraceae bacterium | reverse complement strand
TAAACCTCAACAACTGCTCCAGCAGGTGCCTTGAAAGCAACTACATCAGCTGTATCAAGCTTACCATCTATAATCTTTTCCTGCTTTGCAAGAAGAAGAACGAAATCAGTTGCACCGATATTGATCTCGCTGTTTCTATGATACTCAAGACAGTTAAGAGCCTTGTTATAGCCCCAGCACATTCCAAGCTCGATTGGCATACCACCAAATGCATTGTCGCCAAGCTCCTTAAATATACCTGTTGCCTCAAGTGAATCGATCCATGGCTCATAAGCAACGCCCTCAGCCGGCATCTCAACTGCGTTCATAGCTGTAATAAGCTCAGTTGTGTCATAGCCTGTAAGAACCTTTCCAAACTCTGCAAACTCAGGATCAAATACAGAATAAATTGTCATTTCCTTTACCTCCTAAATACTTTTTTCACTAATTATTTTTTATTATTTTTATCCCATTTTCTGGGACAGATTTTGAAATTAAAAACAATTCATTTCCCATTATAACACACCAGATTTGCACTGCAACCTGGATTTTATTAAATACATGAGAAATGCATTTTGTTCAGTATCTCGTTTACCTTTTTCTATGGTTAATGCTTTTTCTTATTACTCTTTTTGCTGGATTTCGAGCCGGATTTGTTTCCTGACTTTGAGCCGGTATTTTTATTGGATTTGTTTCCAGATTTTTTACCTGACTTTGAACCTGACTTTGATTTTTTAACTGAATAACCGAATGTTCCCAGCTTCTTGCCCAATGCAAAATACTCTCCATGAGAATAAGCCATAAGGTTGGTTGCCTTAAGGTCAAATCTGCCCTTATTATCCATGTACTTCTCATCAACTGTTACACCTACAACCTCAGCTATAAACATATGATGGGAGCCTAGCTTCTCAATCTTCTTAACCTTGCAATAAATATTTACAGGACTCTCTTCTATGGCAGGCGTGTCCATAAATTCTGAAGTAAATTCAGTCAGCTTATTCTCCTTGAATTTGTCATAGTCCCTGCCGGATCTGACACCGCACCAATCACAGGCTCTTGTTAAATCATTTGTTACAAGATTAACAACAAACTCTTTTGTTTCCTTGATAATGTCATAGGAATATCTCTCCGGTCTTATTGACACTGAAAGCATTGCAGGATCTGAACAGATTGTGCCAGCCCATGCCAATGTGATTATATTTGTTTTCTCTCCCGGTCTCTTGCAGCTGACCATAACTGCAGGTACAGGGTATAACATGTTTCCTGGTTTCCAACTTTGTTTACTCATAATACTTATCCTTTTATCTTATATTTATTATTTCAAATATCCATCTGCCTTGAAATAGTACTCGGTGCCGTCAATCCAGAGCCACTGTGACTGTGGATACCAACCGGCAGAGTCTTCATACCACCAGCCATTTTGGTCACTGGACCAGTGACCGCCGTAGTATTCCTCTACCCAGGAGCCGTCTGAACCCAGCCAGCATCCATCACGATATTCACTGTAATCCATGTAGCCTGAGTCAAGGAAGTAGTACCATTTTCCATCGATTTTCTGCCACTGTGATACAGGGTACCAGCCTGAGGTATCTTCTACCCACCAGCCTGTGGCATTACATTTCCACTGAAGCACTCCCTGGTAGTCCTGTGTTCCATCGGCATTATACCATTTGCCATTTACCCACTCACTACTATATTTATGAGCCGAATCCTTAGAACCGTCCTGAGCAGATGAACTGTCTGATGAACCAGAGCCTGTTCCAGCTCCATTACCAGAACCTGATGTTGATGAATTGGTACCTGAGCCATTTCCAGATGTGCCACTACCTGATGTATCACTTCCCCCCTGATCCGGATCTAGTTCTCCATCAACTATAGTAAAGCCACCAAGATAATTTGCCATCAGATTACTATCGTAGATGTCAGCATCATCATTTGAAAATTTTATTGGAAGGGCACAGTATTCCGGATGACTAGCTGTGTCAGATACTAACTTTATGTAAACCTGGTAACTACCTGATGGGAAATCATCTGGTATATCTACATTGGCCTTTAGTACTGTTGTTGATGCACTGTCCCATTTACGAGGATCTGCATTCTCAACAGATTCTTTTAGTGATGTATCCACTGAACTTAGATTATAAGTTTTCTCATAAGAGCTTGTTGTGCTGTCTGTACCTTTTATGATGAGATAGGCTTTCTTCTCCATGATGAGATTAGCAAAGCCCACATTTTCAATATCTGCTTCCAGTGCGAAGTTCTCGTACTTAGTTGTCTCCTTCGTAAGCTTCACATTTCGTACCACATATCTGTAACCAAGATGATTCTGCACATAGGTAAATTCGCTGACACCAGCATTTTTATATAGCGGATCAGAACCTTTAAATGTGGTTTCTTTCATATTCTTGATAACCTCATCATTCCAGCCTATGTTGAGGTAGCTGGTGTGAGTCTTAAAGCTCTCCTGCTCCATGTATATAGCATCATTCTTCACATTTGTCGGATGATTAGGATCCTCGTACCAGAGAACGATTTCACCACCATAGAGCGTATGCTTTGCTTGATTCTCAAGCCAGGTCACTTCCTTGGTTCTATTTCTAAATGTTCCTCTATCGTCATAGGAACCAAGATATCCATCATTAAAAACACCCACTCTATATTCATTTGTTCCGGGTGAAGTCACATTTTCCTGAATTGATCCGATCGATATGCCGCTCCACTTGCAGTAATGCTCCGGCTGTCTTACGGTTATAGTCATGGATTCTGGAAGGACCTCCAGCCACTTGCTAATTACTGACTTCAGGTTTGCGTCGGTCATAATCTGACTAGAATGCATTTCGCCCCATGGACCGAATACACCGCACTCTACCGATGCAATCACATCTGGAAACTGAGCAAATATCTCGCCAACTGCCTCCTGGTGCTGAAGTACAGTATCAATGCTTGGCTCCCATACCGTACGTTTCTTCAATGCATCATTACCATTACTGTCTTTCACCCAAGTGTCCTTGGTATAGCCGGAATAATGATTGTCGTAGGCGATTCTCACTACAGCAGTAGTGTTATTGTTTCGCAGATTTTGAAGCGTTGTTTTAAGTGCCGCCTGCATATTTGTTGTATTAGAATTGATCAATACATCGCTGTCATGTCCATCGCCAGCGCCAGGATGTTCTGCAAAATCTGACAGGTCAATCCTCAGGTGGACCAGCTTATTCTTATAGCTTGTAAAGTTGTTGGAAGAATTCTCATTTCCCTTCATATACGAAATCTGAACAGAATTGTAGAAGCCACGATAAGGGTTCATTGTCTCTTCCAGGGACTCCTGATAGCTGATGTCATTAATCGGGGTAAGTTCTCTCACTGTGTGTGCCTTTACACCTGCCGCCTGAACCATATTTTCCGGAGTCTGAACCACAGCTACAGTCATAGCCAGCGACAGAACGACACCAATAATTTTTTTCAGTAATTTATTTTTCATAATAAATACTTTTCCTCTTCTATCTATTGAAATAAGTATTTTATATGATACCACATACGAAGGAATATTACACGGCTTAAGCAAGTTCCTATGATCAGATATGTATTTGAATAATTGCTTGCCAAAACTTCATTTACATTTTTTGCCCCGGCAGCATTCACTTTAAACGATCCTGGCAGACATATACTTAATATGAACGCTAGTGCCAGCATCGTACAGATAAGTTTCCTGTAACTCACAACTACTACCCTTTTTATGTCTTTCATCTTTTCCTCCTAGAGTTTCTTTAATTATGGTACAAAGATATAGAGTCAAAAGTACCGTAAAGTGTTGTAAGAAAAAAAATATAACACTTTAAAGCTTTTGGTGACAGCCTATTTTATGTTATAATAAATTATTAGAAAATATTTAGATATTTAGCAACACGGGAGTTTTTTTATGAAAGGCAGAGGACTTCGAAGTAAAATCATTTCTGGATTTTTCTTTTTTGAAATACTCTTGATCATATATATCGCATTGACAATAAGTTTTGGTTTCTACCATTACATCATGAAGGATTGCGAGAAATATGTTTATGGTTATCTAAAAAGTGCCTCTAAATATATTGACGGCGACCAGATTCAAAAATATGCCGAAAATGGTACGCCTGACGAATATTATGACGAGGTACTCCGCTACTTGGATTCTTTAAGAAGTGAAACACAGATTTCAACCTTCTGTATCTTCGTTCCTTACGAAGATGACCTGGTATATCTGTGGATGTCAGCTGAGGGTGAAGATTCCTACGAATGGCTGGGAAAACATGAAGGGTATATGGAAAATGGTAAAGAAACCAGAGATGCTACATTCCGTAAAAATCCAGTCGAAAGTATATCCACATACAAATATGAAGGCAAGAAGATAATTGCCGGTTTCTATCCAATCTATAACAGTGAGGGAGAACCGGTTGCTCTTATCGATATTGATCTTTCATTTCCAAATGTTTTGAGAAATATTATTCTATCTGTTCTGACAATCTTAGTTGGTGTATTACTTATCTCTATAGTTATCGGACGAATACTGTACATCTACTTCAACGGCATTCTTATCCGACCAATTAATACTCTAAACAGAGAATCTAGACGAATGATAGAGACACTAGATAATGAAGATGAAGTCATGGTCGGTGTTCATACTGGAGATGAGCTGGAACAGCTGTCTGACTCATTTGCCCAAATGAATGTGGATGTCAGAAGATACATCAAAGAAAATCTTGCCATCGCCGCTGAAAAAGAAAGAATTGGTGCAGATCTTGAACTGGCATCAAAGATTCAGCGTGGTATGCTTCCAAAGAACAATGAGACACTCAAGCATATCAAGGGCTTTGATCTATATGCCAGCATGACTCCTGCAAAGGAAGTTGGCGGAGACTTTTATGATTTCTTCATGGTAGATGATACTCACGTTGCTATACTTATTGCAGATGTTTCTGACAAGGGCGCAGCAGCTGCTCTCTTTATGGCAACATCAAAAACCCTTATTAATTCCCGTGCAGGAATGGGGGGTACTGCTTCAGAGATCATTTCCTATGTGGATAAAATGATCACAGAAAAGAACTCTATGGGAATGTTTGTGACTGTATGGTTTGCTATTATTGATATCACAACCGGACATGTTGACGCCTGCAATGCAGGACATGACTACCCTGCTATCATGAAGCAGACAGATGGCTCTGATAATGATAATAACGAAAATTCTAATGAAAATGATAATACAAAAGGTTATGTTATAGAAAAAACTGTTCACGGTCCTCCTATCGGCTTTATTCCTGGAGCTGAGTTTGAATCTTATGAGATGAATCTCCGACCAGGGGACAAAATCTTCCTATACACTGACGGCGTAAATGAATCAAAAAGAGCCGACGGTGAAAGATTTGGACTGGATAGAATCCTTGAAGTGCTTAATTCAAACAAGGACGCTTCAAATGAAGAAATTGTCGAGAAGGTAAAAACATCTGTTAAGGAATTTGCTGGCGACGAGCCACAATTCGATGATATGACAATGCTAAGTTTTTCTTATGAAGGTATTGAATAGACATGAAATATAACGAATGGTTAAAACGAGATAAAATTAATACGGGCAGACAGATGGAGATGGATCTGGCAAGAGCTATCCCTGTCATGAGTCTTCCATTTGTTCACTGCGTAATTGAATGCTGTTCTGCTGAAACCATCAACCAGCCGATTCCTTTTCTCTTTAATGTAATTATTGGTGCTCCACTGGGTGCTCCAATATTTATTTTTTCCATGGGACTCAGCCTCGTTTATTCAAAGCACAGTAATGAAGATGATATTATGAAACGCGGACTTATACTATTCATCGCAGGATTTATTCTTAATGCCCTGCGATTCGGCGTTCCATATGTTATTGGATACTTTCTCACTGGAGAATATGATAAGTTTATTGCACCTATCCTCTATAAGATATTTGGAAATGATATTCTTCAATTTGCCGGACTAGCACTTCTGCTCTTCGGTTTCCTGAAGAAAAAAAGGCTGGATGACCATGTTATTGTTATCATTGCCTTTGTCATGTCACTTATCGGCTGGCGATTCAGGCATATGAACTTTGGTATCCCTGCTGTTAATATTATCATTGGACATATAATCGGTACTGAAATTCCTGAAGGATATGTTCTATCTGACTTCCCTATTATGAACTGGTTTTTAGTTCCTGTAGCCGGATACATTTTCGGAAATATTCTTATAAGGGTTAAAGATAAAAAGAAGTTCTATATACCATTTTTAGCTATGCTTGGTGTTATATACTGGATATACTTTGCTATTGAATCAAAGATGCATTTTGGAAAAATGGCAGGTGGTGCAACACTTGTCGAAGAAGAGAACGCTTACTATCACGCTGAGACCTTTGATATAATCTCATATATTGTCTGCGCAATCGGTATGTTTGGTATTTACTACATCATAACCTCACATTGTCCAGATAAGCTGAACCGATTCTTTAGCAGTGTGAGCCGTAACATCACAAGAATATATATAATCCACTGGCTCTTTGTAGTCATGATTACTAATGTAATTCTATACAAGATAAATGGTACTCAGGAGCTTCCTGTATATCAGATCATGATTCTGGCACTTATCATCTTCCTGATAAGCTACTTCGGCTCCCTGGCAATTGAAAAATATAAAAAGAAAAAGATACTCAATCCATAAATCAGAAAACCGCCTATGCATTTGAGGGGTACCTCACTTTTGACATAAGCGGTTTTTTTAGTGTATAAATTGAATCTTTTATTCTATTAGTTTTTATAGTTTTATTACTGTGAATATTTAATATTTATGAATCAACTCTTGCATCCTTAGAGTTTTCCTCAATGTACTGTCGTCTTGGTGCAACCTCGCTGCCCATAAGGGTACTAGTTATGGATGATGCCTCTGCACGACTAGAGATCATTACCTGCTTAAGCACTCTGTTCTCTGGATCCATGGTTGTCTCAAAGAGCTGACTTGCATCCATCTCTCCAAGTCCCTTGTAGCGCTGAATGAGGAACTTGCCTCCATGTGCCTTGCGGTATTTCTCCAGTTCGTCATCAGAATAAAGATACTTAGCCTTCTTCCCCTCTCCCACTCTGTAAAGTGGTGGAATTGCTATATAGATATGTCCTTCAGTTATCAGTTCTGGATAGAATCTATAGAAGAAAGTTAGGAGCAGTGTGGCAATATGAGCACCGTCCACATCGGCATCCGTCATGATTATAATCTTATCATAATTAAGCTTCTCGATATCAAAATCATTTCCAAAGCCTGTTCCAAAACCACATCCAAATGCATTTATCATGGCCTGGATTTCTTTATTCTCAAGCACCTTTCCTACTGGAACCTTCTCAACATTAAGAATCTTACCACGAAGAGGAAGGATTGCCTGGTACTTACGGTTACGAGCTGACTTCGCTGAACCACCAGCGGAATCACCCTCGACGATGAAGATTTCGCATTTGTCCGATTCATTACTCTCCTGGCGGACAAGCTTGCCATTTCCTTCAAATGAGAATTTATTAAGATTAACCTTGGTTTTATTCTTAGCCTTCTCCTTAGCAGTCTCAACAGCCCTGTCAACTATATCCTTTAGAACATCATAGTTACGGTCAAAATAAACCGTCAGCTGCTCACGCATTATTGCATCCACTGCAGGAGTTACATCTGTGTTGGAAAGTCTTGTCTTTGTCTGACCTTCAAACTGTGGATTTGGATGCTTCACGGAGATAATCGCCTGAACACCCTGTCTTATGTCTGCACCCGAAAGATTTGAATCCTTTTCTTTAAGTACACCAAGTTCATTACGGGCATAATTGTTGATAATCTTTGCAAAGGCAGCCTTGTAACCAGCCACATGTGTTCCACCCTCTGGGTTTGTAATGTTATTGGTGAATCCGATAACATTTTCATCGCCATCCTCTGTGCATACGAAAACTATATCTGCCTCAATACCATTTTTCTCGCCCTTAAGTGTAACCACTGGAGAAGTCTTAGTGAGATCCTTTGAAATGTCTTCTACAAATGCAGTAAGTCCACCTGGCTGATGGAACACTTCCGGCTCATAACCATCACGCTTATTGACAAATGTGATTGTAAGCTCTGGGTTAAGATAGCATGTCTCCTTAATTCTCTGACGTATTGCACTGGACTTGAACTTCACAGTCTCGAATATTGTATCGTCCGGATAAAGTGTTACTCTGGTTCCTGTCTTCTTTGCCGGAACACATGGCTCACATGGAAGCAGTCCATCTATAAGTTTAGTCTTTGGCTTTCCATACTCATATGTGTCATGGTAAACCATACCATCACGATATACATCCACGATGAGCTTCTTGGAGAGCGCATTTACAACCGCTGAACCAACACCGTGAAGACCACCACTGATTTTATAAACTGAGTCATTGAACTTACCACCAGAATGAAGCACAGTAAAAACAACTCGCTCTGCACTCTTTTTCTCTGTAGGATGAAGATCAACCGGAATTCCTCGGCCATCATCCTCTATTGTCGCCGAACCATCCTCATTCAATGACACATAAATATTCTTGCAGTAACCGGCCAGATGCTCGTCCACTGCATTATCTATAATCTCCTGCACAAGGTGATTAAGTCCTGTTCTTCCTGTACTTCCGATGTACATACCAGGACGAAGCCTTACCGGCTCCAGGCCTTTCAGGACCTTTATCGCCTCGCTGTCGTATGAGTCATTTTTCTTAGTTGCCATATATTATTCACTCACTTTCTTAAGATCCTATTTTATTTTCCCTTTTTGTTTCCCTTGCCACCACGCTTAACTGCCTTCATGTCTGAAAGGGATATGCCATTAAATTCTGCGTCGTTTCCGGCTGTTATCGCGCTGGCCACCTTATCACCTCGTCTAAGGGAGATAAGCTGTACTCCGCCTGCGCCCTTTCCCTGAACTGGAACTTCGTCTGTCTTAACCTTTATAGAATATCCGTTCTCTGTCTCCGCAACTATATACTCACCCTCATAGCCAACATAGACAACATCTGC
>CACZRU010000230.1 GCA_902783605.1 uncultured Lachnospiraceae bacterium | reverse complement strand
AATAAATGATAAATATAGACGCAGAGATATTTAGTGAATTTAAATGTAAAGCAGACAAATGTCAGCATAGCTGCTGTAAGGGCTGGGAAATTGACATAGACGAAGATACTCTTGATTATTACAAAAGCCTGGATACAGAACTGGGAAATGAGATCAGACAGAACATCCATGAGGGAGAAGACACGTTTTTCAAGCTGACTTCTGATGAGAGATGCCCATTTCTAAAGGATAATGGCCTTTGTAAGCTTATAGAAGAGCTGGGAGAGGACGCACTTTGCGATATATGCAGACTTCATCCCAGGTTTTACGAGGATATAAATGATTATAGCTTGGCTGGAGTGGGACTAAGCTGTGAGAAGGCTGCGGAATTACTGTTTGAAAAGACAAGTCTTAACTTTATTATCTGTGACAGTCAGAAAGTAGTTAGTTTTACAGAATTACTGGAATTATTAGAGATAGATATTTCTAAGGTCTCTTTGAAGCTTTCAGATATGATTCCTGATTATCTGGATGAGGCTAAGATTGAAAGAATACTGGACATCTTCTATATCACTGAACCCATCGATTCTAACTGGAAAAATGAAGTGCTATTGATAAAGAAATCATTTAAAGAGTATCTTAATAAGCTTAATAATATGAAATCTATAAATGATCAGAATAACCATGATGATATGGAGGATTCTGATAGTTCAAAAAATCTAGATGACAAAAAACTAGATGTAAAAAAATTCGAGCTTATATATCAATATATTCTCTTCAGACAGCTGGAACTGATAGAAGAATATGGATTACAGAAGATTATAGATTATGCGATTTACAGTATTATATTTATCATGCTGTATGCTAATTCATTTCATGATGATATAGAAGCTGTGAGAAGATGGTCTGAGCAGATAGAATATAACGAAGATAATATTGTTATTATCCTTAATGAGTTGGATTAATAAACTTATTTCAAAATCTATCTTCTAAATTTTCTATATGAATTAGTTAAATGAACTAAATATATGTATATTTGGCAACTTATGTTTGATATAAGGCAACATACGTATGGAGCTATTGAATATGCCCGTTCTTTTTAGTACCTTGTGGTTACAAGATACGAAAGGAGAACGGGCATGATTAATTGTAAGAGAGTTTATAAGAGTTTTTCAGGTAAGAAAGTATTATCTGGAATTGATTTCGAGATAGGTGATGGAGAGATATTTGGTCTGCTGGGCCCATCAGGTGCGGGTAAGACAACTCTTATCAGAATACTGACAGGTCAGCTTGGATATGATTCAGGAAAAGTAAGTGTAATGAATAAGCCTGTTGAATCTCTCACAGGAGAGGATAAGAAGAATATTGGAATTATGATGGATCAGTTTGGAGTATATGAAAGGCTGTCCTGCTACGATAATCTAAAGATTTTTGCAGATATATATAGTGTTCCTCATAGAAAGATTCAGGAAACACTGGAGAAGGTTGGACTTGCTGATTCAGCTAAAGTACCGGCATCAAAGCTTTCTAAAGGAATGCGTGCGAGACTGTGTCTTGCCAGAGTGTTTATGCATTCACCTAAATTGATCTTCTTAGATGAGCCAACAAGTGGACTGGATCCACAGAGCATGAAACAGATTCATAAGATGATCCTTAATAAAAAGAAAGAAGGATGCACCATATTCCTCACAACTCACAACATGGAAGAAGCATATAAATTATGTGATAATGTGGCACTTCTAAATGAGGGATTAATCGTTGAGAGTGGTAATCCGGAGGAGGTCTGTAGAAAGTATAATCATCAGAAGAAGATTAATATACATCTTTCTACAGGTGATGATATAGAACTTGCTCATGATGCAGAAGCTGCCAGTGAGATAGAAATCTTACTATCGGAAGGGCTTCTTGAAACAATACACTCATCTGAACCAACACTAGAGACGGTATTTTTGGAACTTACTGGAAGAAAGCTGGAGGAGGAATTTTAAATGAAAAACAGTATGATCATTATAAAGAAAGAGTTAAAGGATACAATTAAGAATAAGACAGTGCTGATACAGTTTATACTATTTCCGCTTCTTACTATCATCATGGAAAATGCGATAAAACTTGAAGGCATGCCAGAGCATTTCTTTACAAATCTCTTCTCAATCATGTATATTGGAATGGCACCACTAACATCGGTGGCTTCAATCATTTCTGAGGAAAAGGAAAAGAATACTCTGAGGGTGCTCATAATGGCAAATGTAAAACCAATTCAGTACCTCTTAGGAGTATGTATTTATGTTTGGACTATCTGTATGATAGGCGCTGGACTTATTGCTACTGGATTAGGTAGAGGCGACATTCCATTTTACATGTTTATAATGGGGATTGGTTTTGCTATCTCTGCTCTTACTGGTGCATGTATTGGTTTATACGCTAAGAATCAGATGGCTGCCACTTCTGTAGTGATGCCAGTTATGATGGTGTTTGCATTTTTACCAATGCTTTCCATGTTTAATGATAATATAAAGAAGATTGCGAAGTATTTCTATACAGAACAATTAAAAAGACTGCTTGAAGAGATGACATTTGACGGAATCAAAACTAATACGATTATTATCCTTGCAGTTAATGTAGTGCTTATGATAGCGTTATTTCTGGGACTTTTTAAGAAAAAAGGGTTGGAATAAATGAAGATAGAAATCGATATTGATGACAAATATCCTGAAACTGAAGTAAGTATTCGTGCTAAGCGGCTCGACAGCGATGTCGAGCGGCTTATTGCTATGCTTAGAATGGTCAATATGCAGATTGGCGTGCATAAGGGAGACGAAACCTTCCTGCTGGATATTGAGAAGATACTTTATATAGAAGCGGTGGATAGAAAAACATTTATCTATACAGCGGATGATACCTATGAATCCGACCTGAAGCTCTATGAGATAGAGCAGGAGCTTCTGGAGCAGGATTTCCTAAGGATTAGTAAGCAGAGTATTGTGAATATCAGGATGATTAAGAGTCTTAAGACTGATATTAACAGAAAGATTAGAGTTACACTAAAAAATGGAGAACAGATTATTGTTTCTCGTATGTATTCGGATGAACTCCGGAGAAAGTTGGGGTTGAAATAATGGAAGAAAAGAAAACTATTTTTAATTATATAAGTCAGGTGTTTGCAACCTATGGTATCATCGTACTCATTTTCGTGATCTTTAGTTATTTTATAGGTGAGAATGCTCAGGGTTATTCTTCGCTCTTTGCCCTTGGTAAGGATGGAATATCTTTAGCAATACTGGGTGAACTGCTTCTGTTAGCACTTATCATCACAATAATGCAGGTTGTTTTTACAACGGATGTGTTCATAACAAATCTCTCCATTGTCTTAAGATATGTATTTTTATTCATGGCAGTTTTTGTTGTAATGATTATAATGATAATAGTATTCAATTGGTTCCCAACAGATGATATCACTGCATGGATTGGATTCATTGTTTCTTATGCTGTGAGCATGCTGTTCAGCGTGATTATCACAAAAATCAGAGAGCGCACTGAAAATGCGAAGATGCAGGAAGCGTTGGATAAATATAATAGTAAGTGATGAAGGGAAATGTGTTATAATTAACGCTGATTAGACATCTGTTCGGAAGAGTATGGCTTAGGCTGTATTGCTCGCGTGACTCTTTTTTCAATAGCGTAGGCAATGTGGAGCATCACCGGGCAGCAGATGTCTTTT
>CACZRU010000229.1 GCA_902783605.1 uncultured Lachnospiraceae bacterium | reverse complement strand
TCTGGTTTCTCAGGATGCTCCATGATGTCTTCCAGAACCTCACGACTGAAGACATTTACATTAAGGTGGTGTGCGCCCTGATCAAAATAACCATCCATCGCATTTACAAGATTGTCTACTCTCTCATCTTCTGTGTTGCCAAGAGCTGAAGGATTCATGGACTGGGTATTTGATATTCCATCAAGTGCCCACACGTAAGGAATCTTTGCAACTGAATTAAGTGACGCAAGAAGACCTGACTTCTCTGCACCATAGCTTGGATTTGCTCCTGGAGCAAGTGGTGTCCATGCCTTACGACCATCTGGAAGACTTCCAGTAAATTTACCATAGACAACATTTGATGTAATTGTAAGGATTGATGTTGTTGGCTCAGAATTACGATATGTATGTCTCTTCTTAATGTCATCAAGGAAGGTCTTAAGAAGCCATACGCCAATACTGTCAGCCCTGTCATCATCATTTCCATATTTAGGGAAATCACCCTCAGCCTTATAATCTACAGCAAAGCCTTCTTCGTCACGAATGACCTTAACCTTTGCATATTTAATTGCTGACAGTGAATCGATAACATGTGAGAATCCAGCAATACCGGTCGCAAATGTACGACGAACATCTGTATCT
This sequence comes from uncultured Lachnospiraceae bacterium, assembly GCA_902783605.1. Classification (GTDB taxonomy): domain Bacteria; phylum Bacillota; class Clostridia; order Lachnospirales; family Lachnospiraceae; genus Eubacterium_Q. The sequence goes on along the minus strand of CACZRU010000229.1, from coordinate 2,240 downwards.
ATAAGTGCCATTTCGGCAGCTTCGTAGTAGTATTTATCATGCATATAGTGAATCAGATTCAGTGTATTCACATAGAGACCAGCCAGCCAGTCCAGCATGAATTCAAATCTTTCGATAACCTCATCGTAGTCAAGATATTCAGAGGTAATAGGTCTAGCAGCGGGACCAACCTGAACACGAGACTTAGCATCCACTCCACCGTTGATTGAGAAGAGAAGACATTTGGCCAGGTTCGCACGAGCGCCGAAGAACTGAATCTCCTTTCCAGTCTGAGTTGCTGATACACAGCAGCAGATTGAGTAGTCATCGCCCCATACAGGCTTCATAACATCATCGTTCTCGTACTGAATTGAGCTTGTCTTAACGGAAATTCTTGAAGCATATCTCTTAAATGCTTCAGGCAGCTGTGATGAATAAAGCACTGTAAGATTAGGCTCCGGTGATGGGCCCATGTTCTCAAGTGTATGCAGGAATCTAAAGCAGTTCTTGGTAACATGAGGACGACCATCCATGCCGATTCCACCGACCTCAAGAGTCGCCCATACTGGGTCGCCTGAGAACAGCTCGTTGTAAGACTGGATACGGGCAAACTTAACCATTCTAAGCTTCATAACAAAATGGTCAATCAGCTCCTGCGCTTCTTTCTCTGTTAGGATGCCCTTCTTAAGATCTCTTTCAATATATATATCAAGGAATGTAGATACACGACCTACAGACATAGCTGCACCATTTTGAGTCTTAACTGCAGCGAGGTAACCAAAGTACAGCCACTGAACAGCTTCCTTAGCATTCTTTGCAGGACGAGAGATGTCGCATCCGTAAATCTCTGCCATCTTCTTCATGCCTTCAAGAGCCTTGATCTGCTCAGCAAGCTCCTCGCGCTGACGGATAATGTCATCAGTCATAACGCCATGACCACAGTTCTTCTTGTCCTCCTTCTTCCACTCAATAAGCTGGTCAATTCCATAGAGGGCAATTCTTCTGTAATCACCTACGATACGACCACGGCCGTATGTATCAGGAAGTCCGGTGATAATGTGACTTCTGCGGGCAGCTCTCATTTCATCTGTATACGCATCAAAAACAGCCTGATTGTGTGTCTTGTGATACTCTGTGAAAACCTTGTGCAGGTCCTTATTTGGCTCGTAGCCATACATAGTCAGGGATTCTTCTGCCATCTTGATACCGCCAAATGGCATAAATGCTCTCTTGAGTGGCTTATCTGTCTGAAGACCGACAATCTTCTCAAGGTCCTTCATGGACTCATCAATATATCCAGGGCCATAGGATGTAAGAGTTGAAACAATCTCTGTCTCCTCATCAAGTACTCCGCCCTTCGCATGTTCTTCCTTCTGAAGCTCCTGGAGTCTTCCCCAAAGCTTTTCTGTAGCTTCAGTTGGTCCTTCAAGAAAGCTTTCATCACCTAAATATGGGGTATAATTATAGGTAATGAATTCTCTGACATTACATTCTTCTTTCCAGAGACGACCTGTAAAGCCGTCCCACTCATCAAAACTCAGCATTAAATCTTTCTGCATAATTATTTCCTCTCATTTTAATTAGACATATTTAATACAAGTTAATTATATCACACTTCTCTACACTTTGGTTAAGTATTTTGAACACTTTCAGCTCTAATAATACCTCAAACTCTAACACTATATAATGTACAAGTCAATCGATATCAGCACATTATATAGTAGTTTGTGAAAAAGAAATGGGATACATCAAAAAATGCATCCCATTTTGGTAATTATTACTTAATATTTTCCGGCAGGTCTAACTGTTTACCTAAATAGCTCCACAAATTGCTCCCCGCTTATCTCTTTCTCTTTCATAAGCACTTCGGCTGCAGATTTGATAAACTCCTTATTCTTCTCTATCAGTTCTGTTGCTCGTGCGTCCTGTTCACGCAGGATTTCGTCTGCGGTTGTCTTGCCGATCTCGCCCATGGCGTAGTACTTCACCATGTTCTCAGCAATTTCTTTGGCTCTACTGTAGTCTTCTATTACACCGGTTGAATTCTCTTTGAAGAATACTCTCTCTGCATTTCTGCCTGCGAGAAGTATTGCAATCTGATTCTTCAGTTCTGTCTCGGTCATATTGCCGGCCGAATTCACCCTCAGCTCCACTCTGCCTAGACTGTAAGCCCTGCCACTGACACTTATGGTAGTCGGTACACTCTTCTTTTTCTTTCCACCAGTCAGGTACATCACCAGTGCATGTCCCAGCTCGTGGAC
>CACZRU010000228.1 GCA_902783605.1 uncultured Lachnospiraceae bacterium | reverse complement strand
TGAATGTTGATGGATATATAATTCGAAACTCTATTGCTGCGCCTGGTGAACAGCTCACATATAAGGAAGGATTAAAATATTCAAACAATGCTTTCTTTGCATCTGCTGCTTTGGAGTTAGGAGAAGAGGACATATTTGAAACTGCCGGAAAGTTTGGCTTGGTACAGCATGAAAATGTTGAAGACGATTATGTTGAAACTGATTTTGGATATGTAAATTATGGCTTTCCATATAACGTTGAAAACGATGTTACATTAGCAATATGTGGATATGGTCAGGGCGAGGTTGAACTTACCACTGTTAGTGAAGCTATGATATTTCAAGGCTTAGCAAATGATGGAAAGGTTATGAGACCATACATGGTGGAAAGTATTTCTGATAAAAATGGGAAAGAATACTATAAAGGGAAACCTGAAAAGCTTAGTCAGGCTACATCAAAGAAAACTTGTAAATTGATGAGAAGTGCTTTAAAGGATACAGTTGATTACACATTTGATGAGTACGGTATAGCACAAAATGTTAGAGAAACCTTTAATAATTATAATGTTGTTGGTAAAACAGGAACAGCAGATGTAGTCCAGATTAGTAATGGTGTAGAAAACAGACTGAATAATCAATGGTACGCTTCTTACTCAAACGATAATGATAAAAACTATGTAGTTATTGTTAATCATTGTAATGTACCAACAGGAAATTATGGTGCAGCCCTTATGCCATTAACAGCTTCAATATATGATTATATTTATAACGAATGGCAGAAATAACTAGAATAAATAGCTAGAATAAATAACTAGAATAAGGCTATAAAATCATAAATGTTTGAGAAGTTTACCGGCGTGCGAGGAGGAGAGCTTAGCTCAAAGATTGAATAATCTTTTTCGCAGATAAAGGAAAAATAAGAATCCAATTCTTGTTTTAACTCATCGCTATGATAATACTGGTTGCAAATATAACTTTTAAGTGAAAGGCGTTCATCTAGGGAGCTGTGTTCGTTATACTTCTCATTTCCATGATAATAAAGCCTGGTAAAAAGGTTTAAAAAAGAAAATTTAAGGAGCAGCTCATAATTGCAAATAGAGTTCTTTCGTCTAATGTGACTATGTATTTGCGCAATGTCATTATCGATAAATTTTATAGGGAGCTCGTTGTTTTCAGGCTCAAGCAGATCATAGAAGTTTGTAAAGTCTATTAGTTTTATATGAGACAAGTCATTCTCGTTTGTGACTATAATGTTTTCAGGATTAAAATCAAAAAAAAGGATTCCTCCAAATCGATATAAAAGAGTAAGAGCATTGCATAGTTGTTTAAATAATTCAGAGGTTTCTTGTTTTGAATATAGATTGTTTGGCGAAGATTGTTTGCTGGCGGACAGATATTCTTCAAGAGTTTTTCCACTTATCGAGGTGGTTTCCAGACTCCAGCAGTTTGAACCACTAATAGTTATTTCTTTTACTGGTGACGAATATTCTGGGAAATAACGCGAATATTCATAAAGGCTTATGTTGATATTACCTGAGTTTTCAGCGATATATTGTGAAAGATTTGTTTTTAATCTGTTCATGTATGTATATTCGCGATTTAGGAGTTTGTATGCTGATGCTGAGTCGTTATCATTAATAGGAATATACTTTATATAGTGATCAGCTTCTTTAATGATTTTCATACGCTTGACCTCCTCGAGTCCTGTCCTATAGTTTTGATTTTATCATTTTGAGGAGATTCAATCAATTTGTATTACAAAGTGCTTTGATATAGAGAAAGATATAAAGAAAGATATAAAGAAAGATATAAAGAAAGATACGTAGAATTGAAAGATGTGTAGAAATGAAAGGAAAGAAAATGCTTACAATAAATAGTTTTACAGATAAATCATCAGATGAAAAACACAAAGTTAATCAAGATAGATTTTTCTATTCGTCTTCATCATTTTTCGGCGATGAGGATATCACGATACTTGTAATAGCGGATGGAATGGGTGGTTTATCTAATGGTGAATTAGCAGCAGAGAAAGGAATTAAAAGCTTTATAGATTGTTATTATAATAAGATTATAGAATTATATCACTCCGTTGATGTATATACCTTTTCTATTACTTATAAGCTTGAATTATTGAAAGAAATACTTCTTGATTCGGTGATAAAGGCGAACGAGGAGGTGTGTAATAATTGTACTCCGTACGAGGAGATGGGGACGACGCTTTCAGTTGTTTGTATTGTCAGGGATTATGCTTTTGTATTAAATGTTGGTGATTCGCCGGTATATTTGTATAGAAATAGAGAAGAAAAAATTGAACTAGTCTCAAAGATTATGACAAAGGCTGAAAAGAAAGTCGAGGATGGAGAATATAGCAGAGGATCGAAGGAATATTACAGTGATTCTCATCTAATATATTGTAGTCTGGGACGCTATGAAACTCTCACAGAAGAGGATATTTATATTAATTCTATTGGCCGTCTTCAGCCAGGTGATTCTATTATTCTAGGAAGTGACGGGGCGTTTGGAAGATTGAATGAGTATGATATTCTTGAGTACTTTGAAGAGTGGGAGAGTGGCGGGTCATTCTTGAAAAAAATGATTAACCATGCCAGAAATCAGGTTGATGATGATGCTACTGCTATTATATGCGAGATAAAGGGAGACTAATATGGGGGATAAAGAATATCTAAGGGACATATTGATAGAATCTAAAAATATGAGCAGTGCTAAGCTGGTTTGTAAAGGGAAGACTTTTCAGATCTGCTGTGATTGTTCAGAAAGCCTGATCAGTAAGAGTGGAGATGTAATTCCTCTTGATTTTGTATATGAGAGTGATAGACCGGTGTCCGTGAAAGGGAAAAATCCTCCTAAGAGGTATTTTGCTAAGTTTGCACCATATGTTGATCCGGACAGCAAGGAAAAAAATGTTTCTGGGACAATAAGGTTGATAAGAGAGATTTCTTTTAATAAAGAGTTTGAAAATGAGAAAAATTCTGGCTGTCTGACGCGCTATTATTATTACGCAGGTCATAATGGCCAGAAAGAGCTGGATGATTGCGAACTCGTCTTGAATAAGAATGAAAAGATATATTCTATCAAGGGTATTTGTATTGTATATGAATTTGTTTATGGAATGAATCTTAGGCAATACTATGAAAGAAATGCTGAGAGAGAGCTGACTAATAGTTTGATTGAATCAAAGCTGACAATGTATTATCAGCTTCTTCTTACTGTAAATATGATAGCGGAGAAAGGCTATTCGCATAGGGATCTGAGTCATAATAATATTATGATAACAGATAATGATGAAATACAAATAATTGACTTTGATAATGTACATGTACCCCAAAGTGATAAGACCAAGTATCCAGAAGATATAGATGAAAAAAAATATTCCTCAGATGAACATGTTAAACCTAGAGGTACGGCTGGGTATTTTGATCCTAATTACTTTGATCATAAGAAAAAAAGTAATGGCGATATATATGAACCGGAAGCGTTTGATCAAGTGAATATTTATTACGATATCTACTCAATGGGGAGAGTCTTGTATTACATATTAATGGAGAAGACCGTGACAGGGGATAATAATCGTTCAAATGATATACATAAGTATTCGTATTACTACTTGAAGGATTGTGACGAAAATGATTTGAAAATTAAATATTTGAATTTTTTAGGAGATAAAGCATTTAGAAAATTGACTATTTTTATAAAAAAAATGTGTGCTCCTGTAGAATCAGAATACTTTGATCAAGTTAAGGAAAAATATAAAGATTATCAAGGGTGTTACTATAAAAGGTATTCGTCCTTAAGGGACGCAATAATAGACTATGAAGAAATAGTAAGACTGTATTGTGAAAATGCTTATTCACTAGAGAAGGAAAAAAGAGAAGCGATTTATAGCTCTATTATCAAAGGAAGCGCTGAGAAAGAAACACCATTGGATAATATGAAAGATAGTATGAAAGATGGTACGAAGGATAGTGTGGATGATAGTACTAAAAAAGCTATAATCTTAAAAGATTCCCCGGTAGAGAAGGTTGGCGTTTTGCAAATAATAAGAATTGATGAGCATGGTAAAGAGTACATATGTGATTCTGCAATAATGTATAATAATGCGCTTTATTATAATGAGGAACTGATTAGAGAAATACAAGAGGGTGTTCAAATATTTGCTCATAATGATTCTTTGTATTATGTGTCTGACAAGGGTGGAGAAAAAATCCTGCAATTTAATCGCAAATATAATTTTGGTAAAGAAACAAAGAATAAAATCAAATACCAGGTAAGGGTAAATAAATCTATATAATAAAGAGGTGGGATAATGGGAATACTAAATGGAATATTTGGGAAAAATGATGATCATTTTGATAAATACAAAAACAATTTAGGTGAGACGGATGATGAGGTGGAAGAAGTCAAAGCAGTTAAAGAAATTAAAGAAGTTAAAGAGACTTCTTCTGATATTGTTATAGAACTACAGAATAGTCGGAATGGTATAGATAACTTGGATGATTTAGATGACTTAGATGAAAATCTTAAGCTTTTTGGAGAAGAGGATATTCTGGAGGATAAGAAGGAACCAGCTTCTGTGCAGCCTGTACAGACTGTAGAGGCAGTAAATGTGAAACCAGATAAACCGGATAGAATGTTTCGTTTTGTGATATTCATTGATGGTACATATTCTTTTACAACTATTTTTAAGAAGGTATATGTTTTTTTGGATGTATTGACAGGTGAACTTGAAAATGTAGAACGGAAAGGGAATATTGGTATTAACTATGAATTGGTTGTTCATTATGAAGGAGATGTTGAGAATTTATATGTTAAAAAATGTGATAGTAAGGAAGGCTTCATAAAAGAACTAGGAGATGTCATTTTTAGAGGTGGAGCTGATAACGGGGAAGATTATATGTTTTCCACGATAAAAAGATGGGGAGAGGAACAAAAAATAAAAGATAATAAAACAGGTGATAATAAAACAGAAGATGCTATTTTTTACTTTACAGATTCCAAAGTGATAGGAGATACAGAAAATAATGATACAGGAGTTAAGGCCAGATTTGTAAGGGGATATTATCATAAAGAATCTCAAATGCCAGCGTTTCAAATTGTTGACAGAGAAGGAGAGCCAGTTCCTGAGGAAAATCATAGGATTAATAAAACGTGCATAGATGATCTGGTAAAAATGAATGAAAATGAAATGAAAGATGAGATAAAAAGAATGGTTGATTCTCTCTTAAATGATATGTCTGCAAATGGATAAAATGAGGTGGGTATTATATGGAAAGTGCATATAAGATTAATTCGGTAATCTGTCTGCTGGTTGATGCTCAAAAAGATAAGAAGACGGTTGAAGAGGTGAATCAGACACTTAATGATCTTCTGGATTATATTGAGAAAAAAGGAAGAACTGCCGGAGGACAATCGAGAGTTTCGATAGTTTATGGAAATTACCAAAATTCAATAATGAGACTTGATGGATTAACCGTAAAAAAGAATGAAGATCAGCATTATGAGGTAGATACTTCGCAGAGGGCGAGATATAACAGCCTTGGAAGGTATCTTACTTCACTAGCTGAATTAAAGGATTTGAATGATTCTACCAGAGGAAAAAATATTAAAAATAAGTTATACATTATCTGTAATAAATTAGATAGAAAAGATTCAAATTGGATTGTAAATAGCAGGTGTAAGCTTAAAGAATTTGATTATAAAATATATTATGTTTATGACGAAAAATTACTAAACAATAATAACTCTTTTAAGGATTTTATCATTCAAAATGGAAGAGAGTGTTCTATAGAGGAATTGTACGAACATATAAATGAAGATGATTATTAATTATATTTAATAAGGGGATAAATTATATGAGCGATAATAAACTATTATATCAGGAATTTGATGATTCAGAGGCTCCAAGAATTCAAAAATTACAAAATCTTTCTATGGAAATAACCCGAAAAAGTCAATTGTTAAATAGAAAGAATGATACTAATATCATTGAACTAAGAATAGACGCCAAGAGGCTGTTTCTGGATGGCCGTCTTTCTAGTGAAGATATAATGGACTTATTGAAATCAAAATTAGGTGATGGACTCCAGCGTACTTTGAGAGGTGTGTATAAAAAGAATTCACAACTTTTAAAGGAAGAAGGTAGTTCATGTTTATACCTGTCTGTGGGTTCAATAAAATGGTTTCCTGATAATAGTTTAGAGTCGAAAGATAAACAAAGTACAGCTGTAATATATCTATGTCCTGCCAGGGTTATTAGAGATAAAAGAGGCGAATTCTATGTTTCGGTTAATGTGAAAGAAGTGTTTATAAATCCTGTTCTAAAGGTTTTCTTTAGGCAGGCTTTTAGTTTTGATACTGTAAAATTGGCAGAGCAGCCATCTTCTGGAACGTTTGATCGAGAGATGGAATATTTTAGATTCCTTATCGAGAAAAAAGATGGCTGGGTATTGGATGCAGATGATTGTAGTTTTGGTATTTTTAAGGTTCCGAATCAGGCAATCTGGGACGATCTACATGATGATAAGGTGATAAAGCATCCTATAGTTGCTGGATTATTATCGAGAAAAATGACTTGGGACAATGATATAGATGGAATAGATTATTCTAAGGATACTTGCAGAGATATTTTTGGACTTCCATCAGATAGTTATCAGAATAGTATTATAAAGACTGCATTTGATAAAAGAGCGCAGCTTATTGTTGGACCGGCTGGTAATGGAAAGAGTCAAACAATTGTAAATATTTCTTTGGAAGCTATCAGACATGGTAAAAGTGTTTTATTTACATCTGAGAAAAAATCTGCCATTGATGTTGTGGGTGGAATGTTGGAGGAAGCTCAGGTTGGAGACTGTGTTCTTAGCTGTGTTGACACAAAAGATAAAGAGGTTATTGCGCATATAAAAAATGCAGTAGATCATATTGATCCATTTTATATAAATGATACGAATATTAATCTAAGGGACTACAGTGATAACTGTAAAAGGTATGATTCAAATTATGAATATTTGAAAAAATACTATGACTGGATGAATAGTGTGGGGGAATCAGGTCGAAATATTGATGAACTAATTGATATATATGAAAAGAATAAGGATTGTAAATATAGTCTTGTATTGGATGAAGCTTGTGAAGAAGTTGGCCTTATAGAAGCAGAAGAAATTCTGAAACAGTATGTTGCTACTATTTTTTATAGTGAAAGCTCTGTAGGCAAATATGCAGATTATCTGATTTATGATTTTGATGATATTACAGATTTAAAACTGGAAAAGGAAACAGAACAGATAATTGATGAGTATGATCATCTGGTGAGGAAAAGTGAGGATATATATGAGTATCTATCTTTAGATATGAACGTAGATGATAGAACAAAAATGAAGATAGCAAAGCTCATTTCTAATGTGGTGAAAGAGTGCCCTAAGTTTAATCAGCCATTTGAAAAACTAACTTCGTCAGCTGGTTTGGATGAAAAAGAAAAAAGACAGGAGCTGGTTAGGAATATTAAGGCGGTAACCATCAAAGGACGTATACCTGATGTGGTTGTGGACCAGATGAGAAAAAGGATGCTTGGTGAGTATTCTCTTGAGCTGATTAATGATATATCTGTTGGGCTTAGACAAGATCCAGATAGCGTAATATCTAGAATAAATAATTCGATTTTTATAAGAAACATAAATGGAAAATTAGTAATAAAAGATGATGACGATTCTGCAGATAGATATGAGTCATATCTAGATTTAGTTAAGGCAAGATTAAAAGATTTGCCTGACAGTATTATTGATGTTGTGATTAAGGAATCTGACAAATATGTTAATCATGAAAGATCTGTGTTAATTGAACTATGTAAGAGTTATTCGAAGAATCGTCAGGCGTATGAAGAGAATGCGTTTCGTACAATAAAGAAGATATCTAAGATTGACTATAGTTCAAATAATTATCCGAAAATTCCTGTTATCGAATTAGTAAAGGAATGGAATGAATTTCATGACCAGGAATATAATAAGATGAAGAGCTATGCCGATAAGCGGGTATCAGAAGAGAAGCAGACATCGATAGGAGGAGTAATCTCACAGCTTGAGGATATAAGAAAAAATGCTGAAATAAAAGAAAAAGATGTGATCTCAGCTTATAGATGTGCTTGGGCAAAGTATTATATCGAAAAATCTATAGATCAGGAATTCGAGTCATCACAGTTTGAGCATACTCTTTTTAAGACCAAAGTTAATGGCCTGAAAGAAAGTGAAGATGAAATCCGCAAGATAGAAATTGCAAAGATTTTAGCGGATTATAGAAAGAACCTTCCAGATCTTGAAAATGGTGAATTTAATAATGAACAATTTTCAAAACTTCAGCAATTAGTCAGAAAAAAGGATGCTCAGCTGAGAGAGTTTTTCGAATCAGCAGGAAATGAACTGTTAAGAATATGTCCATGCGTGATAATGAGGCCTGAAGAAGTTGCATCATGTATTCCTGCAGGATCTGTTGAATTTGATCTGGTTATAATTGATGAGGGTTCACAGATGACAGAACATCAAGCGTTGGTGCCAATCTCTCGCGGAAAGAGAGTTCTTATATTTGGTGATGAAAATCAGCTTGGACCTAATGGCTCATTTGTCCGCAGTATTGATGAAGGGACAGGAGAAAGAGTGGAGAGAGATTCAATACTGCAGTCAGCATATTATGCGGGAATTCCTAAGAAAACTCTTCGTTTCCACTATAGAAGTGAATGTGAGGGGCTTATAGCGTTCTCAAATAATGTTTATTACAATAATGAATTAATAACATTCCCAGACAGCAATACATTTTCTAAAGGTGTTTATTATGAGTGTGTTGAGGGTGGCGTATATGAAAATAAAGTTAACGCTAAAGAGGCAGATAGAGTCTGGGATAAAATATGTGAACTGTACACTTATCGTACGGATGAAAAGGCTACAGTCGGAGTGTTAACATTAAATATTAATCAATGTAATCTTATAAAAAAGATTATTGATGAGAGAAGTGTTGATGTTTCGAATAATGATGTTTATGCGGGGCTGCCTGCCTTTGTTGATGATTATGTAAGTGTTATGAATCTTGAAAATTGTCAGGGGCATGAGTTTGATCATGTGATTTTAAGTCCTGGGTTTGGAATTGATAAAAATGGTAAAATTCCATCTAATTTTGGAGCGCTGACATCAAAGGATGGGTGGAGAAGACTAAATGTTTATCTGACGCGCGCAAAAAAAAGCATGTATGTTATCACGAGTATTAAACCTCATATGTTAGACAATTCTACATCAGAAGGCGTAAAAGGTTTTAGGGATTTTCTTAAATATGCCTCAGGAGAAATGACATTGGATAACCGTATTACGGACGAATTAAGCAGAGAAAAAGGTATAGTTAATAATATCGCATTAGAACTTGAGAAAAGCGGATATGAAGTGCATACTAATATTGGATGCAGTTCATGCAAGGTTGATCTTGGTGTTGTTAATCCTGATTATTCTGGGGAGTATATTCTTGGGATTATAATAGATCATTGCTCGGAGAGAAATTCAATAAAGGATAAGGAATTAGTTTATTCAAGCTGCATGGAACGAAAAGGCTGGAAATTATATAGGCTGTCGAAGGTTAGATGGTTTGAAAACTCTCGTCAAGAGATAAGTATGATAAAGAAAGAAATAGAAAAAACAGTAAAAGGGAAGCGTAGGGATGAAGTGTAATTGTTGTAACAATAGCTTTAACGAAATATTAACAAATTACCATTGTGATTACTGTGGATTCAGGAATATAGGGAAATATTCTATATATTTGGATGATCCAAAGGATAAGGAAATAGTATCATATCGTGATGCCTTATTAGATTCAGTTGACTATGTGAATATTGGTATTATTGAGTATAAATGGAATCCTGAAATAAAACAATTTGACAAGAAAAAAAAGAAACTGTTTTCTGGACCGCTGCCAAAAGATAATTTGAATGGGAAGAAGCTTTATCTAAAATATCACTTCAGGGAAATTGAGATGAGCTCGCGCGCAAAGGGAAAGATAGATGCTACTGTGATATATCGTGTTAATGGAAAGAAAAAGAGCATAAATACGAAAATTGAAATATCAGATATTCCAGATATTTCAAATGATAAGAGTATAGATCATATTGGCTTGATGATAAATAAAAATCTTAAGATAAAAGTGTACTGGGGGATGGCATCAGTAAGTGAACCAGTTGATATAGAGTTTGATATAAAAGATGAAAATAACTAGGAATATATATAAAAAGCAATAAGAAAGGTGTCTCTTTGATGACAGAAAACATTGATAATAATTGTATATGTCCTGTGTGTGGCGATAAATTGGGGCTGGAACCTTTGGGTGTTTGTGTTTATTGTGGATTTAACATCCTGGAGGACTCTTTTTGCGTTACACAAAAATTGAGTGATAAGGAAAAGGAAAGATATAGTTCATTAATTCAATATAAAGCGAAGAAAGAGGCAGAAGAATTAGAAAGAAAAAGAATAATTAATGAAGCTTATAGAAAAAGCGTAGAACAGAAACGAGAAGAAGAGAGGATTAAAGCTGAAAAAGAAAAGCGCGAAAAAGAAAAGCGTGAAAAAGAAAAGCAGGAAAGAAAAAAGACGGAAAGAGCCCTCCTAGATACAAGGATAGCGAATCTTAAAAGTGATGACTCGAAAAAAAATGATACCAAAGGGGTGGATAGATATTTAGAAGAATATAGGTCAGGGGAAGCAAAAAGAAGGCAAGATGCGTTAAAAGAGAAACAGGATGCGCTAAAAGAAAAGCAAGATCAATTAAAACTTAGAAAACAATTATTCCTGTTTGGTGGTTTGGAATTGTTTAATCTATGTATGATCTGTTTTATTGCTTTATGGCTGCTTTTGGTTCTTACAGATGGTGTGCCTGCTTTTATTCCAGAATATAGTATTACACATAAGTATTTCTTCTTTATGTTTGTAATATTATGTGTTAATGAATTAATTAATGTTATTATAATGAGTCGCAAAGAACAAGATGGTGCTTTTTTGGGGCGGTTATTTGTGGCTATATTAATATTGGCTGAAATAGTAACTATTATTGTTTTTCTTCAAGATAACTATTGGCTGTCGTTTGCTAATAATGAATCTCTGGCTAAGTGGATTAAGCGTTTATTCTGGATAGTAAGCCTTCTTGGAATAGCGATAAATACATGGAATAGTTCAGAGTATTATACTAGTCTGCCAATGAGAAAAATGGTGGATGAAATTAGTATCAAGTGGAATGGTATTGTTAGTAAATCAAGGCTTTGTTTGATATTATCTTATGTATTGCTTTTTATACTAGATATAGTTATATATTTTATATTTTAAAAAATAGGTTCATCGAAATAATAATACTTTCATGGTAGATTTATCTTATAAAAAAGGAGGTAAATCTATGGGGACATTTTGTATATATAAGTATTATTATTATAACTTATCTACAGAAGAAAGAAATATATATGACAAGCTTTCCTCTGCAATAAAGAACAGGCAGAAAGAAGTGTTATTAACTTCGAAAGAAGTGCCTCAACGATATTTTAATAATATCGATAGGGCATTTGAGGCGCTATGTTATGATAATGTATTGTTGTTCTATGCGGATACAACCAATTATAAATATACAAAATGTCCTGATGGTATGGTGGAGAATGTTTATTGTGAGATAGAATATGATAGAAGTAAAATGCTGACAAAAGCTATCTCTGATAAATGTTTTGATATAGCTCGAAAATTTGCAGACAAGTTTAAAGATTATAGCAATTATGAAAAAGCTTTGTATGCACATGATTTTCTCACAAGACGACTGAAATATAATGAGATTGATGGGGAACGCGAATACACATTATGTGGACCTTTAATGTATGGAAAAGGAGTTTGTGCAGGTATAGCAAAGTCATATAAACTTATTATGGATTTGCTTAATGTTCCATGCATTGTTGTTGAAAGTGAAACCCATGCCTGGAATATGGTAAGGCTTGGGGCTAATTCTTGGGCACATGTAGATGTAACATTCGATTTGAAGGGAAAAAATTATAATAGTCATTTTTGCTTTGGACTATGTGATAGAAAGATTAAGCAGTATAAAAGTCATATTCCGAATAGAGATTGGATGATGCCAAGAGCAGAAAATGAAAATTTGACATATTATCATTATGCAAGAAGTTTAGTGCATAACTCTTATGATGTTGAAGAAGTATTAAAATCAACTTTGAAAGGTAACACAAGTGGAGTTATTGAGTTATCTTTTGATGAAAAGGTAAATGGTGATAAAGAAGATATCATTAAGACTGGAATAAACTCTTATATGATTGACAAACCAAAGGATAGTTGGAATATTTATTATTACTTAAATTCTACAGAGGATTCATATATTGTAAAAGTAAGTTGATGATATGAATATACTGAGAAAGGTTGATTGGAATGAAGGCTCTAAGAAAAAAGGCTCTAAGAAAAAAGGCT
>CACZRU010000227.1 GCA_902783605.1 uncultured Lachnospiraceae bacterium | reverse complement strand
GCAGTCTCTGCTGACCCTGTCTCTCCAGCACCACATCCACTAAGCATTGTCACTGTCATAATTGCTGCTAATGATAAAGCTACCAAATTTCTTCTCTTCATAATCTTTCCTCCTTCTCGCCACCCTGTGATGACGCTTTACTAAACAGAAAAGGCGCTGTATGAAATCTTTTAAGATTTCAGCAGCGCCTTTGCATAGTCCGCATTTTAGGGATTTTGCTTCTTTTTTTCAAGATACATAGTGCACATTCTTCCTGGACATTTTGCACAGTCCTTTATAAAAACATGAATCTTTTGACGAGAATACAGTTGATAAGATCCAGGTATTCCATATAATCATTTATCTCTATTTCCAGAAGGTCTTCTATTTTTTCTATTCGATTAAGAAGAGTATTTCTGTGAATATATAACGCCTCAGCAGTCCTCACCGTATTAAACCCATTCATGTAATATGCAAGGAGAGTTTCCTCAAGATATGAGCCATTTGCATCATCATAGTTTTCCAGTCGTTCCAGCTTATTATTGCAATAATCCAGTATCTCTCTCTGATTATCTCCGTGGAACATATATTTATATATTCCCATGGTGCTCACACTAAGAACCTTCTTATGTGACGGATTTGGCAGCTGGTCTTTTTTCGGGATCAGACTCTTTGCCTCCTGATAGCTCTGCCCATATTTTCCTGGATCAGTATATGCCGCACCGAGGATACATGTACTCTGAATCGATTCGCAGAAAAGTGGATTACTATCAAGATTTCTTAAAACCTTTTCTATCTCGTGCTCAACCTCCTTGTTCTCCTTCGCTTCAAAAAGAAGGACAAATTTATTCAAAAAGCGCATAAACATTGGGTGGCTCTCCATCTTGAGAACCTCCTGATTCAGACAATTTGCATAGTACTCATATATATGCTCATCCTGTTCCAGATTAACTCCATACTTCCTATCTACCGCGATAATTCCCACCCTATGGGGTTTACTGAAATCCAGACCGAACTGCCCTGATATCTTCTCGACATATCTTTCATTTACATCGTACCCAAAAAGAAGATTATATAGATAATCTCCTGTTCGTTTATTTATAACATCCATTTCAGTTATAAGATTACCAACGCTCTGAGAAATATCCACAAATGAGGCACCTTCCCACCTGACATAGAAAAGTGGCAGTTCTATGTCGTCTGCACGCTTAAGCAGTTTCTCAGGAACCTCTTCTTTATCATCTATGACAGAGATACCAAGTCCTGATATCCCAAGCTCTACCAGTTCTTCCATAGCACGCTCCACCTCATCAAAATCAAAGCGCACATAGTCCACAACAATAAGCGCGAAGTTCCCCTGATTCATATGATCTTTATAAGGCTTAGTCTGTACCAGATAAACCCAGGAAACCACCCTGCTAAGCCCTGCTTCGCCCGCAATAAGT
Source organism: uncultured Lachnospiraceae bacterium (assembly GCA_902783605.1). Lineage (GTDB taxonomy): Bacteria > Bacillota > Clostridia > Lachnospirales > Lachnospiraceae > Eubacterium_Q. The sequence goes on along the minus strand of CACZRU010000227.1, from coordinate 3,726 downwards.
TCAACTCCGTCCAACTTAAGATTCACAATATCTCTACATGTGACCATAATAAACTCCTCTCGGTTATATGCAATCCATGATTAACTAAATCAACCCAAACAATACTCCAGCCTTTCTTCAAGCTCTGCAACACTACATATCATTCTGAAATCTGGATAAATGCTCGAACGGAAGAATCTGCCTGCCTCTGAAAAAACCACAGCCATCATTTATCAGCTGATTGTTGTATGCTTTAAACATATTTACATTAACCTCTGACAGATCAAGTTCCTGCAGCTTTATCAAACGTTCATATGCCTCATCAAAGCATTTACACTCCCCCTCTGGAATCATATCTCTCTTAGAACGGTTCTCCTCCTGCTGCTTCTCGTACCAGAGATGATTTGCTCTTCCTATTTCTGCCAGATCATCCATATCCTTCGTCCTAAGCTGTACCTCGGTAAAACACCGGGCAAAATTATCGTAAAATGTTATATGTAGAGATTGGTATCCCGAAGAGCGCGGAGTCTCAACATAATCCCTATAATATGAACGTATATTATCTGTAAGTGATTCTGATACATTTCTACCAGAAAAGCCAGAAAGTTCTGCAGTAAAACCTCTTTCTTCCAGAAATCCGGGGATGACATTTGCTATTTCATACAGATACTTTATCTCTTCTGATTCCCTGTTTTCATCCTCTGACATGTGACACTGAGGAAGCGATATCACAATTCGATAAGCTATCAAATCCCGGAAGAAGCTCAGATTATTTTTTATCTCCGCTTCGCTGGGATACATCTGATTCTCCATAATGTAGTCGTGGATATACTCTAGTATGTAACCATTGAATTTTTCCTCTGCTCTGATCAGAGACTTTATCCTGCCCTTAAATGTAAATGCGAGAAATGGGTACTTCTCAGTCATATACATATAAAACTCTTTAATCCTATTGGACTGTGATGTCAGGAAATCTGCGTGCTCCAAAAGTTCAATAATCTGTATCAAAAAGTTGCTATGGGCCAGGTCTATCTGATTGTGAGTTTTTATAGCGTCCTCTTTAAGATCCGAAGAATACTGAAGCAGGATTTTCAGCACCGTATCTCCGGAATATAGATAATCATTTAAAGTAATCATTTTATTTTCCTTTTTTGTGATTTTTTGTATAGTTTTGCAACCAAACAAAACAGGCGCTCCATCCAATTGGATGAAACGCCTTTGTTTCCGTCCCTATAATACCACCGCTTTGCAAAATATGCAATTCATTATTAATGAGCCCCATAAAACATGTTGTATCAATATATAAAAGCTTATGATATAATCCCCGTGGAGGTTAAAAATATGAATAATAAAATGTGGCCATTGGGGACAGCCCCCAATGGCCTTATTTTATATTGACATCACATATATCTGGCAAGGATTTTCCTCGCCCCAGAGTTCTGGGATTACTTCGAACTCTTTGAAACCACAGCTTAGATAGAAGTAGTTGGTTCTGTCATAGTCCTCATACATACCCAGCTTCACTGTCTTAACCTGGAAGAATTCATAGCCTGCGTCTTTAGCAACTTTAATTGCTTCATCAACCAGCTGACGACCAATTCCATTTCGGTGATACTCCTTCAGCACTCCCATTACAGCAAGTTCAACTGTAGCCTTACCTGTTTCTTTGAGACAGAGAAAACCAGTATATTCATCCCCCTCTTTATCAGCAATAAATATCTGATCTCCACTTTCCTTGATATATTTTTCTCTGCTCTCTTCTACTTCGAACCAGTCAGTAAGAGCTTCCAGAATTCTTCTTGCTATTTCTTGTTTCTTATCTTTTTCATTTATCTGTACAATCATTTTTTTATTTTCTTTTCTATTTTTCCTTTATTATTTTTATATAAAAGATCTTTCGGGATAAGTCCCTCAGAATGACATGAAAAATTAAATTTGTCACATTTTCACGATCCCGTGAAGTCGTATCTTCTCACCCCCAGCATCCAGAACTTATAGCTGAGATAGAAGAAGAAGGCACCAATCAGTGGTGACAACCACGAAAGAAGCGGTACACTGTCTGGTGTCACAAATACAAGACTTGGGTAGTATGCCACAAATGCAATCGGGATCAGGAATGTGAAGATGAACTTGAACACTCCGTTAAAGATGCTTGCAGGATACTTCGCAAAATCCTTGAACCTGAACATAATGACCATAACATATCCAGAATTAATTATCCAGAAGCAGGTTGCAGCTGACGCGTTCATGATTGCTATCATAAAGAGTGATGCTGTTATCAGGAAGAGAACCGCCTGCGCTATTGTTATCACTGTAACAGGTATACCAATGTGATACCAGGCATAGATAAATGTTCCTAGTCCAAAGATAAACTGTCCTACTCCCTTAACATCAAATACTTCAGATATAAAATAGAAAAACACATTTATTGGTCTAAAGCAGTACTTTATGAAATCACCGGATCTAACCATAAAACGCAGATTCCAGTTGTTATCAAAAAAGCATTGAACCGGCGTAAGAGCAATCAGCGAGAAGCCATACAGAAAGAGCATGTGGTAGTAATCCCAGCCATTTATACTTGGAAAGTTATGAAAGAGGATCATAAATGTCACAAACCCCGACAGGTTTGTCATGATCATTCCGAAGGTTGAGATGATAAAATCCGCACGATAGCTCATCTTGCTCTTCAGATCCTGGATTAGAATTTTTCTGTATATAGAGAGATAAAATCCAAACCCTCTTTTCTTGTATATGTTTTTTTCTTTAACATTATCCATATTTTTCTCCAATATATATCATACTGTTTACAAGAGCCTTCGCTTCGCTCAGGATGACACTAATAATCAGCCTCCGTTCACTGTAATTCTCTTTACTGCATGATTCCAGAAGAGGTTGCCTGCTATGGTGAGAACTATACACCAGGCCAGCTGGATTCCCAGCATTGGAAGCAGTCCCTCAAGTGTATCTGATCCATTCTTCTTCAGCAGGATTGTAAGTGGAATGTCGTACACTGCTCTAAATGGCAGGTACTCCACCACTCTCCTAAAGCTTTCCGGGAAGAAAGCCAGCGGTATTGTTGCTCCTGACAACAGAAGCACTATTGTTTCCTTCACTATATTGATGCCCCAAGTTGATTCTGTATACAGACAGATTGGAGACACCAGCATCTCTATGTTAAAGTTAATAATCAGCGCAAGTATCAAAGAAAGCACAAACATTACACAGTTCCATCCAAGAGGAATCGCTCCCTTTGTTACCAGCATTACCACAACACAGGTTGGAATGAAGGTAAGAAAAAATGAAATCACATGTGCCCCCGAATAACTCCAGAAGGTATATTTCCTATACCTCATTGGTTTCAAGAGATGCATAATAATCTCACCCGACTGTATAGCTCGGCTCATATCCCATACTATAAACATTTCCAGAAAGTTGAATATTGCTGTGGCCAGTATCAGATATATCATAGTGTCGTAAAATGTCATTCCATTTACTACATCTGTTCCACAGGAATCGTATATTGCCTTCCAGAGAAAATACACAAGGGCAAGATATATAAGATTTCCAAATAATGTTACTGCTGTTCCCAGTCTGAACTGAAGCGACTCCATGACACCAGCTCTCGTTAGCGCTGTAAGTTTTTTTACATTATTCATGTTCTTCTCCTCTACCAGTTCCTTCGCCAAAGCTCAGGATGACATTAAATATATCTACGATACCTTTTCTATCTTATTTTCTATCTTATTT
>CACZRU010000226.1 GCA_902783605.1 uncultured Lachnospiraceae bacterium | reverse complement strand
CTGAACGTTCTTCAGCCACTCGCCGAAACGTCCCTTACCGATTCCTTCAGGAATCCAGTTAACTGTATTATTATTAGCAACCATACGATCACTAACTTCTGTCATCTTAATGAACCATGACTCTCTTGCATAGTAGATAAGTGGAGTATCACATCTCCAGCAGAATGGATAGTCATGCTCAAACTTAGGTGCTGAGAAAAGAAGGCTTCTGGAATCAAGATCCACAAGAACCTTAGGATCAGCATCCTTAACGAAGAGTCCAGCAAATGGTGTATCTTCTGTCATGTTACCTTCTGAATCAACAAACTGAACAAATGGAAGGTCATACTTACGACCAACTCTACCATCGTCCTCACCAAATGCAGGTGCGATATGAACAATACCAGTACCATCTGACATTGTTACATAATCATCAGCAACAATGAAATGAGCTTTCTTATGCTGCTTTGCAGCACTTGCTGCAGCGCCTTCATAAAGCGGCTCGTACTCTCTACCCTCAAGGTCAATACCCTTGTAAGACTCAAGCTTTACATATGCCTTTCCGTCTGTTGCTGAAGTATCATACTTATTAACATGCTTACCTTCTTCATTCTTTACCTTCTCTTCAGCGAGAGGTCCAAGAACTGTATCAAGGAGAGCATCTGCCATAATATATGTATAGCCATCGCAAGCCTTAACCTTGCTGTAGCTTTCTTCTGGATTAACGCAGAGTGCCAGGTTTGATGGAAGTGTCCATGGAGTTGTTGTCCATGCCAGGAAGTAATACTGCTCTTCGCCTTCAGCAACCTTTGCCTTAAAACGAACAACTGCTGATCTTTCCTTTACTGCCTTATAACCCTGAGCAACCTCATGTGATGAAAGAGGAGTTCCACATCTTGGACAGTAAGGAACTACCTTGAAGCCCTTGTAAAGAAGTCCCATATCCCAGATTTTCTTAAGAGCCCACCACTCTGACTCAATATAATCATTATGGTATGTTACATATGGATCATCCATATCTGCCCAGAATCCAACCTTGCCGGAGAACTCTTCCCACATACCTTTATACCGCCAAACTGACTCTTTACATTTACCGATAAATGGCTCGATTCCATATTCTTCAATCTGCTCTTTACCGTCGATTCCGATTTCTTTTTCAACCTCAAGCTCTACAGGAAGACCATGTGTATCCCAACCAGCCTTACGAATAATCTTGTGCCCCTTCATTGTTTGATATCTTGGAATCATATCCTTTATAACACGGGTAAGCACATGGCCAATATGTGGCTTTCCATTTGCTGTTGGAGGGCCATCATAAAAAGTATAAGTTGGAAGATCCTTCTTCTCATCTATACTCTTCTCAAATATTTTTTCTTCATTCCAGAACTTGAGAACTTTCTCTTCGTTCTCTGTAAAATTGAGTTTTGTAGAAACCTTGTCGTACATTTATTTTTCCTCTCAAAATATAAATTTTCCTAAGATATATTTAAGCAGAAATGCCGTATTCTTAGGCATTACACCCAAAAATACAGCTTCTCTATAATCTGTTATTCTTTATTATTCATACTTACATATAAGTATTTTATTCATCTTTTTTATCCCCTAAAGTCTGTGTAAGATAATCATTAACTACCTTTGCCACATCGTCTGTATAGAGGCCATGAACTGCACATGCTTCCGCCAATGATTCAAACTGTGATACTCCACAGCTGAGGCAGTGCATTCCACATTTCATAAGTACCAGCGCTGCATCTGGATACATTGCGATAATATCACCAATAATCATATCTGGAGTAATGTATTCGATAATTCCATCCTCATCCACGTTCAGAGTAGAAGGATCTGGTCTTTCTGGTTTTTTAGGGGCAGCTTCTTCGCCCGGCACATTACTCTCTACCTGAGTTGTAGTTATTTTTTCTGCATCAACATTTCCTGCATTAAATTCCTCTGACATAATTTTCCTCTTTCTATACATATATTATTCTTTAAAGTATTATTCTTTAAAGCTTATTTGTTTTGCTCAGAATTTATAAACCACTTATAATATATCGATTATCTTTCCAACCACAGCAAATTTATCTCTAACTTTGTCCAGTTCTTTCTCCACATCGGTCTTCTTTGTTATAACCTCATCATATGTATTGCTTTCAGTTGTGAAATACATATAAATCTTTCCATGTGCGAAACATATTCTAACAATCTTTCCAAGCTGCAGACCAACAATCTGTCTTAGCTTATCTATCATATTCGCTGTAAGAAGACTGTTAGCTTCATTTTCATCAAAGGCATAAACTCTGAACATTCTATTGATAACTTCATCCTTTGCCTTTATCAGATGAACATTGTGATTCTGACAGTCAATTATCGGTGCTGATGAAGAAGTAAACACAACAGGGTTGATATTTTTCGTGTCAATGTCAAATGAGAAAAATCTGCCTCTAACATGTGCATCATTTATCTCGCAATCTTCAAACACATCGGAGTTTGAAAATCTAACCCCTTTATGAACACCCTTTAATTCATTACATGAAGTATATGTATATTCCTGTGTATCAGAAAACATATTTGTTGCTATTATCTCTCTCTCAGTGAGTCCACCCTTCTTCGAAAAATCTCCATCTTCAAAGAACTCCCGGGCGTACGGTGTCACTATGTATTGCCTGTAATCCATCTTGATGACATTCAGTCTCACCTGGAGTTTTATCCTGTAAGACATAAAAAGAGCCATAACAACCATAGATACAGCAAATATAAGAATACCATATGTAAGCCATAGACCTGAATGGTTCAGATAAATAGCATAAACACCACCGACAGCAAGAAATGCAAACATCAAAGTAATTGAATTAATCTGTGTTTTTAATTTCTTAATCCCGATATTCTTCTCAAGTTTTTTTATAAACTTCCTTTTTTCCAAAACTCTCTCCACCCACCATATAAATACAAACATATACAGTTTATCATTTTAGGTTTAAAAATACAATCTAAAAACCAGTTTATTTTGTTAAGTATAATTGGCAGAATTTGCCATAAACAAAGGATTTTCTATGATTATTATAAGTACTGAGCAAAAATCCCCAATGCAATCCCCCGTGATATAAAAAGGCGCAGATGATTGCTAGTCTCATCTGCGCCTCTAAGGGGGTAGAGTATATTTATCGCCTTTTCCCGAATGGCTGTAAATTTTATGATATTTTTTCAGTAGATTAATCTGTAATAGAGATTATTTCACTCTCATTTTCT
>CACZRU010000225.1 GCA_902783605.1 uncultured Lachnospiraceae bacterium | reverse complement strand
GCATTCTGCGAGTCGAAGACGAAGCAGAATCAAAGCTTTGCGCAAGCAAAGGTTTGTATATCGCGAAGCGATATGGCACGACAGTACGAGGCATAATACAAAAAATAAATAGAAAGAAATATAGACATGGAAAATGTAATTATAACCGGCGCTACCGGAATGATTGGGGCGCATGTAGCAAAGGTTCTGATGGAGCGTGGCGTGAATGTTACTGCTATTATCAGACCTATGTCTGAAAAAACAGGTAATTTAAAATGGGCTGAGGAAAGTGCGAGCATGGCTAACTTTTCGAACCCAGATAATAATGCTGAGGTTGGAAAACTTCAGATTGTTGAGTGCAATCTCTATGAGCTTCCAAGTCTTCGCGATAAGCTGGGCTGGGAGCATGATACATTCTTCCATTTTGGATGGGGATTCACATTTGGAACAGGGCGAAATGATGCACCTAAGCAGGAGTCGAATATAAAAGCCTGTCTGGATGCGGTTCATCTCGCATATGAAGCTGGATGTAAGGCGTTTATTGGGGCTGGTTCACAGGCGGAATTTGGATTTGTCGAAGGGAAGCTTTCTGATGATCTTCCAAAGAACCCTGTTACTGGATATGGAATTGCTAAGCTGGCTGCAAACAGACTATCAGCACTTGAGTGCAAGAATCTAGGGATGAAGCATAACTGGGGTAGAATTCTCAGTTGTTATGGACCAGGAGATAATGACTTTACGATGGTTATGTCTGCTGTCAAAACGATGCTCCGTGGTGAGAGAATGAAGTTCTCACCGGCAGAGCAGGTTTGGGATTATATCTATGCTGAGGACTGTGCAAAGGCATTTATATCGATTGTCGAAAAAGGCGAAAATATGAAGGCCTACACCATTGGTTCTGGTGAGCAGAGACTCCTTAAGGACTACATCTATGCTATTAGAGATGCTGTTGATCCAAATCTTGAAGTAGGAATTGGAGAAAGAGAATATAATCAGGATCAGGTTATGCATCTAGTTGCTGATATTACTGACCTGGTTGAGGATACTGGTTATAAGCCAGAAACAAAATTTGAAGATGGAATTAGAAACACGATAGAGTGGGCCAAAAATCAACAGATATAAAAATGTGCAAGATGGACCTGTCCCTCAATATACAAAATTTGAAAGATGGACTTGTCCACCAAAACACATGTTGATCAAGTCTTCCAATGGAGAATGAACTATGAAAAAAGTAAGTATTTTAATACCTTGCTACAATGAAGAGGAAAATGTTGTTCCAATGAGCAATGCTATTCGTGAGATGTTCGAGCAGAATCTTCCACAGTATGATTATGAGCTTCTATTTATTGATAATGACTCATCTGATAACACAAGGCCTCTTCTTAGAGAAATTTGCGCAAGAAATAAGCATGTAAAGGCTATTTTTAACGCAAAGAATTTTGGTCAGTTTAATTCGCCTTATTATGGTATGCTTCAAACTTCTGGAGATTGCGTGATCTCCATGGTCTGCGATTTTCAGGATCCCGTGGAAATGATACCTAAGTATCTTGAGGCATGGGAAGAAGGCTACAAGATTGTAATAGGAATCAAGACTGCCAGCAAAGAGAATAAGCTTATGTATGCACTTAGATCGATGTATTACAGTTTTGTCAAAAAGTTCTCAGATGTTGAGCAGATACAGCACTTTACTGGTTCTGGTCTTTATGACAGGGAGTTCATTGAGGTTCTCCGTAAGCTTAAGGATCCTACACCATTCCTTAGAGGAATTGTGGCAGAGCTGGGATTTGAGAGGAAAGAAATAGAGTATGAACAGCCTAAGAGAAGGGCAGGAAAAACTCATAACAATTTTTATACACTTTATGACGCAGCTATGCTGTCAATCACATCATATACAAAAATCGGGCTCCGACTCTGCACATTTATTGGCGCAATTATAGGAGTGCTCAGTATGATCATCGGCCTCGTATATCTTATCCTCAAGCTGACTAACTGGTATGGTTTTGAAGCAGGTATGGCACCAATTATTATACTGATATCATTTCTTGGAGCTGTTCAGATTTTCTCTATCGGATTCATGGGTGAATATATCATGAGTATGAATAAGAGGATCATGAACAGGCCTCTGGTTGTTGAAGAAGAGAGAATTAATTTCGACGAAAAGCCACGCAGGAAGAGAGAAAGGCCAGAAGAAAATTAGATAAAAAACTAGATAGATAAAAGATTAAGAAAAAATATAATATCAATATAGAACATGAATAAACATCATATCCGAAAACTTCATAAGATCTTTCTGCAGCTGATGCTTATTATGGCATATCCTGTGATATTTCATCTTGCGGCTTTGCTGGGCAAGTCAAATATGTATAAGCCAGAGCATTTAGGAAAAATGATTTTTCCTATGGCTATATTTGTGATATTTGCAGTGATGCTTTTAGCAACAGTTGTGACATATTTTATTTCTAGGGCGGCTGGAGAATCCGAAAGATATAAAGGTGATAATCAAGATAATAGTCAACAAAGTGGTGATGAGGCATATGGTGAAGCATCTGATTTTAGTGATTTAAATCAAGAAGATTATTCTGGTGATGCAGATTCCGAGGAGCTGGAAGTAGATGCGTATGAAATAGATGAAGAGTATGATGAATCACTTGAACGGTCAATCGAAAGATCAGTAACAAATTCAATCAATAATCTTAAGGATAAGTCAACCAGTAAGCTGGTTGCAAAGACAACAAGTCAGCTGATAACAGAAAATCCTGAAGAAAAGGTTCGAGAGGTTGTAAGGGCTCAGGAACCTCTTAGTGATAAAAAGAAGAGAAGAAGAAAAGAAATAAGAAGAAGAGTTCCTGTATTGCTGCTTCTGGGCATAAGTCTGCTTCTCAGACTTCCAATGATTGGAACCTTCCAGAGGTGGGATGCTGGAGAATATTTCTTTACGGTAGGAACTTCGGTACAGGATTATCAGTTTACTCTGCCAAACTTCCTCTATAACTTCTCAGTTGCATATCACCTTAATTATGGATTTACGAGCTTTATTGCTATTCCTCTATTCCTTAATGCTAGAAGCGCAGTGGCAATAACAATCTGGCAGATTTTATTTTCAGTACTGGCAATATTAGCACTGTATAAAGTTTTCAGAATAGATTTCGGATTTAGACGTTCTGTGTCTGCAGTGGCTGCACTTATGGTTGGAAATGTACCAATTTTCCTTGGGCTTTCAGCCTACTGTACACCCGATTATTATCTGGTTTTATTCTTCATCTTTGCGCTTTATTTTGAGGCAAAGAAAATGCACATATTAGAAGTATTTATGCTTCTCATGATGTGTTTTACAAAGGAAAATTCAGCGCTTATCGTATTTGGATATTACGGCGTGAAGCTGCTTTATAAATTTATTATTGCAGGAAAACTTATAGGAAAGAAAAAGGCTGGTTTTATCAATCGTTGTAAGGTTGTATTCACATCTAGAGAATTCTGGGTAGCGTTCTCAGTAGGCGTGATCTTTGTTGCAGCGATGTTTATGCAGGGATCAAGCTGGGCTGATAAGTCAACTGCTACAGGTGTTGCGCCAACGACTATCAGCTTTGAAAAACCATATATTTATTTCAAGCTGAAACAGTACTATGGATCAAATTTTGCATGGCTGATATCTCTTTATTTTCTCCATGCATTCAAGACAGTAATAATTGAGAAAAGGTGGAAGAACCTGAAGCATAAAGGATGGATGACCTACTGTGGACTAACAGGAGCGATGTTCTGTTTCCTTGCTTTTGGACTTCTGTTCCACATTTCAGCATTAGAAAGATATAACACCTTCTTTGCAGTAGGGCTCGCATTTTCCTGTGCTATTATACTTGGGGCAGATCTGAGGAGCAAATGGTCCTATGCGATTCTTGGAGGTGTGCTTTCAATTATTCTCGGTATAGAGAGTTTTGTGACTATAGATCCAATGACCAAATGGCT